>DATBNI010000250.1:0-3926 GCA_036554425.1 Psychromonas sp. | reverse complement strand
CTATCGGATCTGAAGGAAGATTCGATAGTAGTGATTAGCCTAATCTGATAGTAATGTGACCCTTTGTAGCGTCAATGCAGTGCTAAAAGTGTCTCGTTAACAAAGGGGGACTTATTTCAATAAAGGGCATAATTAACAGGTTTGATGTACATAATTAATATAGCGGCTTAAGGACGGGCAGATCTTAAAGGTTTCGATTGCAGCTGATCGGCGTTGCTAACAATTTTCGCTTCAGCAAGGCTCTGTTGCAGAGCCGCTCACTTATCGCTAAAAAACATCAAAGCCAATAATAATGATACAAAAGGCAGGACTCACATGAATAAAAACACAGTTATCTTTGATATGGATGGCGTTATTATTGACTCTGAGCCCTATTGGCGACAGGCGCAAATCAATGAACTTGCGAAATATAATGTAACTATAACCGTTGCAGACTGCATCACATTAACCATGGGGAAAAGGCTAGATGAGATCGCTAAAATCTGGTGTTTACGCCATCAACTGACTATTTTACCATCCGTATTACAGCACAATATTATGCAAATGGTGGTTGAGCTTATTAGTGAGCAAGGGTGCGCGAAACCGGGGTTGTACAGCCTACTAGATTATTTACAGGATCATAATATTAATATTGGCTTAGCGACTTCATCGAGCAGGGCTGTTATTGATGCGGTGTTACGTCGTTTAAAAATCCATTCTTATTTTAGTGTTATTCGCAGTGCCGATGATGAAGTTTATGGCAAACCTCATCCTGCTGTCTATCTCACTACGGCAAAGCAATTTAAGGTCAAAGCCGAGCAGTGTATTGTGATTGAAGACAGTGTTACCGGCATGATTGCGGGTAAGGCGGCCGCCATGACAACTTGGGTGGTACCCGATAATCTCAATAATCCTAAATTTAGCATTGCAGAAGGTGTATTTTCTTCATTAACGCAAGTACAACATGCCTTTGACAGCCTGTTTATCAACAACCACCATCAAGATAGCAATACCCTAGCATGGCATAAATCACTAGGAGGAGATGCTTATTTAACCAGATCCAACTTAACCCTATGACCAGACGCAAAGGGTTATTCGCGCTATCTCTTTGCATAATGGCTTTCTTAATGACGGTGCAACCTTTCTGAAGTTTATGGAATATACATGTAATGCGTTTCGTATGTCTACCTTCTTATCTATGTTTAACTATTTGTAAATGTTGAGATTAAAGTTATTTCGAGGTTTTTATAACATATTGTAATTTATAAGATCACAAAGTTGACAATAGTAAAATGGAACAGAGCCTGTTATTAATAGCGGGCTTTTTTATTAGCAACTGCTATTAATTCAGTGCTCTATTTAAGTTTAGGCTAAATGCATGAAATTAAGGCATTGATTTGAGTCACTCGTTGCTTTAATTGAAAAAACAAATAGCAAAGACTAAAACATCATTTTATGTCTAGCTAGTATTGTAGCCTGCATAAACTGAGGATAAATTTATGGATTGGGTATGAGATTGAGCTTAAAAACTATGTTGCTGGTCTTTAAGCTTAACTCATAAAAAAACGCCATTAAATGCGTGCTGCGCGGTTAATAGCGGGATCGGTAAAAATATCCGAAGTATCATCGGAGTGGGTCGAAAACTCAGAAACTACCGCCCCCTCTGCATGTGCTTTAAACCAGTGCCGGGTATTGGGTTGTAGTGTATAGAGATCACCCTGATGTAATACATGCTCCTGCCAAGCTGTATAAAATGCTTTGCCAAGTTCAGGTGAGTCAGTACTTGGCTGCGCCGTTGGCTCCCCTTCCACAAATAAGCTCACGCTACCGTAGCGGCAACAAAAGGTTTCCTCTTTACCGGCATAATCGCCAAAGGGTGGATGCCGGTGTTCCGGGCAGGTCTGCTCAGGCAGCAAAATTAACTCTTTTGCACAGCAACGTGCGGTATTAATATAGGTATGAACAAATAATCCGACTTGGGCGAAATTTGCTAAACCAAAGTCTGTATTTTCCATCTCCTGCCACTCTTGATCTTTGAGTGTGAGACCTGAATTGGCAAAAATTTGTTTGGCTTGACTGAGGTGTGTTGGCTTCATGACTGTTCCTTAGGTGATTTTTTATCACTGAATCTGTTGGGATACCTTGCTTATTAATAGCTACTTTATTTATATTTTGCCACCATAACACGGCGTAAAAACAGGTACGATATTTGTTTAATAACCTGAATAAAATATCGTAGCTTGGGCGCATAAAATGAGATTAATAGTTATATTGATGCTTCAGATACTGTTTATATCGTTGATAAGCGGCTTCATATTGCGTTACATTCTGCGCCTTAGGCAATGCGCGAGTGCTGTCATCAAGTCTTACCCATTGTTCACATAATGCTTGTAATTCAACATCGTTACCTTGATATTGGCCATAGCTCCACATTGCTTGGATAGCTGAGCCTAGGGCGGCTGCTTCGTGCTCCTGCGGACAAATAACCGCAACATTCATGATATCAGCGACCATTTGACGCCACACTGTATTTTTGGCCCCTCCACCAATCAAGCGAATTTCCGAGGGCTCTATACCTTGGGCTCTAAACAGATCTAAACCATAACGTACGGTAAAGGTTGCGGCTTCAGTACTGGCCCGGAATAAATTTGCCTGACTCATATTTTCCGGCGTTAAGCCATGGATGCTGGCTTTGGCGTTGGGTAGGGGAGGCAGACGCTCACCATTGAAAAATGGCAGCATAGTAATGCCATCTGCGCCGGGTTGCGTACTTTCCAGCATCTCAGTAAATGCGGCAATATCCTTGTCAAACAGGTTTTGCAATAAGGTAGTGGTTGAGGTGACGTTCATGGTACAGATGAGGGGTAACCAACCATCATTGCTTGAGCAAAATGAAGCGATCATGCTGTTACTTTTTGGGTATTTATCACTAAATGCGTATAGTGTGCCTGAGGTGCCTAGGCTCATAGTCACAATACCAGGAGCAATATTACCCGTACCAATGGCACCCATCATATTATCGCCGCCACCAGAAGAAACCAGTAGACCTGCCGGCAAACCTAATGCTTTGGCTGCGGCCTCAGTTAAAAATCCATGCGCTTTGCAGGCATCATTTAACTTAGGTAAACATGATTCTCCATCTAAACCTGGGCCGGCTATTTTAAAGACTTCTGGATCATAACTGCGATCGCGCACATTCATATAACCGGTACCTGAAGCATCACCAAACTCAGAGACAAATTCACCCGTCATCCAGTAGTTTAGGTAATCATGAGGTAACATTACTTTAGATATTTTGGCATATTTTTCCGGGTGATTACGGTAGAACCAGAGAATTTTTGATGCGGTATAACCAGTTTGAATTTCTAAACCGAGTTTATCCAAACATCCCTGTGAGCCACCCAATGCGGCAAGGATATCTGCATTTTCTTGACTGGTTTCGGTATCACACCATAGTTTTGCCGGGTGCAAAGGTTGATCTTGTTTATCTAATAACACCATGCCATGTTGTTGACCAGAGACGCCCAGGGCTTTTACGCGACTAAGGTCAACCCCTGAGCTTTGCTTAACTTCCTCTAATGCGGATTTTAAAGCATCAATCCACCACTCAACGTGCTGCTCACGTTTACCATTTTCGCTACTTAGTAGCTCATGTTTACAATATCCAGTTGCAATAACGGTTTTTTTATCCGTATCACAAACAACAACTTTAGTGCCTTGTGTACCACAATCTATACCTAAATACATATCAAATTACTCCTTCATTATGGTTTGCTAAGTCACTATTGCTTAGCAGCTTCATCACCATTAATTACTATTAAACCTTCAGGTGTTAACGATGTCATTAATAATTATCATTTTATATCATTTATGATTGTTGACATATAGTGCGTAAGATCACGAAAATGTGCATTAAAAAGATAAAATTAAAATTATGTGATCTGCTC
>DATBNI010000231.1:0-6031 GCA_036554425.1 Psychromonas sp. | reverse complement strand
TGTTTCTGTGAAGTTTAATGTTTCAGTCAAGGTTATTTCTTGATCGGTTAAACCACCTTCCGGGCCGATCAGTAAACGAATACGTTTGATTTCTGGTGGCAAGGTATTAATCGAATATTTAGCACGTGGGTGCAGAATTAGCCTGGTGGCCTGATCTGCACTGGCGCACCAAGTCGTTAACGCCTCTGTTTCATGGATAACCGGAATGATATTACGACCTGATTGTTCGCAGGCTGCCACAGCTATTTTTTGCCACTGCTGCTGTTTTTTAGCCATGCGCTGATCATCAAGCTTAACGCCACAACGTTCGCTTAATAAGGGTGTTATTTCATTAACGCCTAATTCTACGGCTTTTTGAATGACAAACTCCATGCGATCGCCACGTGAAATAACTTGCCCCAAGTGCAGATCTAATGGACTTTCATTATTGGTTTGATTAAATGAATTGATCAATGCCTTGCAACTGCGTTTCTGCACGTCAGTCAAGGTTGCCAAAACCTGCCCGCCAAGACCATTAAACAGAATTATTTGTCCACCAACCTTTAAACGTAAAACATGGATATGTTGAATCACATCTTTTGAAAGCAAAATTTCAGTGGCAACGGTTAATGTTTGTGGATCATAAAAACGAGGAATACGCATAATTATCATGTTTAAGTAGCGGGAAATAGTGCCAAGTATAACGTGAAAACATCAGATAAAACTATGCTAAAAATTGTTTTATCTGATGTTAAAAATTCAAGTCCGATAAAAATGTGCATGCTCTTTGCATAAAATCCGCCAGGAAGAGGGGAGAATATTGGCAGTAAATCAGATTGATGGCATCGCTCACTGTTAGCCTATTTTCATGCATAAAAAAGACCGCCGACTAAATAAGACTGCTATGAGTTACAGTTTCACTGTCTTAGGTACTGTCCTCAAACTATCTTAAGATCCATATTAAGGTAGTTTGAGGGCATATTAAGCTGCGTGCTGCTCTTCGGTCATTAGGCTTACCACCTTCTTGAATACTGTATTTCTTAGTTGTTTGACCCTGGTCAATATGCGACAATTTGGCATAATTATGCTATCTCGAATGTTTAGGAAAAACTTATGAGTTTGACGTCTTTAAAAAATAAATCCAGCGATCCCAAACAAGGGGTTTATTTTATTGGTACAACACCACCCAAGCAAGATACCGCGATAGAACTGGTGTCCGGTATTGCAGATAAATTATTAGACAGGCTCGATTCGATTGATTATGACGGTTTAATTGTTTATGACATTCAAGATGAAACCTCGCGTATTGATAAACCACGCCCATTTCCTTTTAAATATACCCATGATTCGCGTTTATATTCAAAAATTTTACATGATAAATCAGCCAAGCCGGTGATCACTTATAAAAGCGTTTCTCAACGTGATGGGGTTGATTTTTCGCGCTGGTTGTCCGATGCATGGCACCAATTTTCAGTGCGTGATATTGTTTTAGTCGGCAGTCCCTCTGCCGATGGTGATATTAAATTATCTTTAGCCGATGCTTATCAGGCCGTGAAAGATCACAATGTAGACTTTCATTTAGGTGGCGTGACAATTGCTGAGCGCCATACCAATAAAGGTGATGAGCATCTGCGTATGTTGGCCAAAGATGAGCAGGGTTGTGAATTTTTCATTTCACAAGCTGTTTATAATGCCCAGGCAACCATTGATATGCTCACCCGTTATGCTATGGAATGTAAAAAACAAGGAAAAAAAGCAAGACGTGTAGTGTTAACTTTTTCCCCCTGCGGCAGTGCAAAAACCCTGGCGTTTATTGAGTGGCTGGGTATTTCCGTGCCTGAGGCGACCAGCCTGAGAATTCTCGAATCTGATAATCCCTTAAAAGAATCGCTGCTAATTAGCCGGAATAATTTTGAACAGATTCTGCAGGCATGTCTACCTTTGGGTATTCCGTTAGGTTTAAATATCGAAAGCTTAACCAATCGCAAAGAAGAGATTGATGCCGCTATATTATTATTCAAATTGTTAAAAGCAACATTAGATCTTAAGTTGGCAGAATCACAACTGTAAGTTTGATAATAATAGGATAATAAAATGTCTCTAAGCAGACAAGCACAGGCAGAGTTAACACGTATTGCCGCTAAAGCCGGGCAATTATTGCATCAGCACGGGGCAGAAAGCCGTTTAGTGGAGCAAACAACACAACGTATAGGTTTGGCACTCGGAGCGCGCAGTATCGAGTTATCGGTGAGCCCGGATGCAATAGTGATCACCAGTTTATTTGAAGACGACTGCGTTACCACAACGCGTCGTTGTTACGACAGAGGTATTAATATGCAGATGGTATGTGATGTACAACGCATCTGTATTATGGCTGAAAAGCAACTGTTGGATGCAAAGCAGGTAAAAGAGCGACTCAATCGTTTAAAACCGATGAAATATAATCGTTGGGCAGTGGTGTTGATGATTGGCCTGGCATGTGCCAGTTTCAGCCATTTCTTCGGAGGAGGCTGGCAAGTCTATATTACTACTTTTTTTGCTTCCGCTGGGGCGATGACGATACGTCAAGAGCTTGCTCATCGCCAGCACAACCCTCTGGTCAATTTTGCCGTCGCGGCTTTTGTGGCTACCAGCATCGCCAGTATTGGTGTGGTTTATGAATTTGGTGAAAAACCTGAAATCGCACTGGCGGCTTCGGTATTATTACTGGTGCCCGGTTTTCCGCTGATCAATGCCGTTTCCGATATGCTCAAAGGACATATCAGTATGGGGATCGCCCGCTGGGTATTTGCAAGTTTATTGACCTTGAGTGTGTCCGTTGGAATAGTCGCTTCTATGACATTAACCGGGGTTGTTGCATGGATAGGATAATTTTATGGCCTGACAATCTTTGCTTTTCCTATGGGAAAGTCGGGTTGGTGCATTTTTGCAGACCAACATTAAGGAATGCTTAAAATGGATTTACTGACGTTATTTATAATAGATGCATGGTTTGCCTGGATCCCCGCGGTTGGCTTTGCAATGGTTTTTAATGTGCCTAAAAAAATGCTTATTTACTGCGCCGTTGGCGGCGCATTTGCGCACAGCTTTAGATTTTTATTAATGCACTTTGGCATGCCTATCGAATGGGCGACCCTTGCCGCGTCAAGCAGTATGGGATTTTTAGGATTATACTGGTCGCGTAAACATTTTATTCCGCGCCCGGTATTTACCGTCGCGTCTGTTATTCCTATGATTCCGGGAAGTTTTGCATTTACGACTGTGGTGGGTATTGTGCAGTTAAACTCCGGTGGCTATAGCCTGGAGCTAATACAAATTGTGATTGAAAATGGTTTGCGCACTTTGTTTATTTTGGCAGCCTTGAGCTTTGGTTTAGCCTTACCTTCGCTGATTATTTATCGCGGTCGGCCTATTGTGTAATTTAATCTTGTAGAGAGCGCTGTTTTTCTGTTATTGCCATTTATTTAAGCAATTTGCTAATACCTCTTTACCGCTTAATCGTGTAAACTTCGCGCTCTTAATTTCTGCAATAAGGCTTTAAAATGTCAGATAAATTTTTCTTCAAAGGTAAAAAAGAGAAAAAACCCAAGCACTCCAGTTATGGTTTCAATACTAAACGCGCAGCGAAAGCGGGCACTGAAGAATCCCCCTTGGCATTAGTAGTAAACACTTCAGTAAGAAAAACAGAAATTGAACAAATTTTGCAGGATAATAGCTTGATTGCAAAAATTGAAGTGAATGCTGATGTCGCTGAAAATATTGCTGAACTTGAAGGATTCTTGAATAAACCTAAAACCATCACTGTCGAAACTAAGCCGCAGCGTAATGATCCTTGTCCTTGCGGCAGTGGAAAAAAATACAAAAAGTGTTGTGCTTAAACAACAGTAATTAAACTGTTTTATGATATTTCAGAGGACGCTAATATGACAACCGATCAACAGATTCAACTCGAAGCCGCCGCTTTTCGGCGTTTATTAAAACATTTAGACAGTCGTAAAGATGTGCAAAATATTGAATTAATGAATACTGCGGGTTTTTGCCGTAACTGTTTATCTAAGTGGATGATGGCAGAAGCTAAAGAATTAGCGGTTGAACTCGATTATGACCAAGCTCGGCAACATGTTTACGGCATGCCCTACAGCGAGTGGAAAGAAAAGCATCAGTTACCGGCAACAGCGGAGCAGATGGCTATTTTTGAGGCATTGCAAGCTAAAAAATAAATGCCGCTTTATGAGGGGGGTTACACCCTCATAGGTCTTTTTGGCAGCCCTATTATTGAGGGTTTTCAGCGTAATATTTTAAATCTTCCAACCATAAGCGTTCAAACTCCATCATCTGAGTATGCCTTTTTGATTGATTATGATTAATCCTGTCTTCCTGCCTGATAAATGGGCCAGCACGGCAAGCACTGCAGAGGTTATCCTCCTGATAAAGGGCGCCTTGTAATGCAGCACTAATATGATGTTGTTTTTTGCTGCTCCAGACATAAGTGGTGCCCTTGGTATCTTTAACAAATTTATCACGTTCAACATTACGAATTTTGTAACCGGGGAAATCGGCTATTTCAAAATTAATTGAGCCTAAGTAGTTAATATCTGTCTGTAAATGCAGCGAATTTTCAATGTTCCACTCGCGGTAAGGCTTAACATCCTTTGAGGTGATGAAACACAGCTGCTGCCCATCAGGATCTAAAAAATGCTTAAAGGAATTGACCAAAAATCTGCGTAATAAGCGCCGGTTAAGGGTATTGAAATTGACATCTTTACCGCGTTCCTGATACTCGGAAAATGAACGGAAAGCGGGTAATAATGGAAACTGAAAGATAACCAGATCAAAACTGTTTTTTTGCAAACCGATCCAGGATTTTGGATTGGTCAGATCAAATTCAAATATGAGAGGAATCTTTTTAGCGCTTAACTGCTGCTGGAAGTGATCCCCATATTTTGCGCTCATAGTGGCTAAAGAGTCATAGACAGTTGCTGTTAACGCTGCTGGTTGGTGACTTAATAGTGCGTTTGAAAAAGATAAATCACCATCTCCAACGGTTAAAACTCGCCACTCTTTTTTAATAATCATGTTGTTAACTCTTTGAAATAAATTTGCAAATGTAATCTAACATTTTATTGCTGCTATTAGTATTATACTAATGTAACCGTCATGTTATTAGGTGAGTGATATGAGTGACAGTCCGTTTCGCAAAAGTCTATTTTTGATCCTGCATTTTGTTTTCTCCGTTATTTTTTCAACTAGTTACTCAACTATGCTTTCAGCGAACCCGGTTATTGATAATAAGTTTAACCGACAAACTTATGAGGTTGGTCAGACGGTACTGGCTTTACAAATCGCCATCAAATCACCCCAACAGCAAGCATCATTATTGATAATACGTCATTACGACGTTATTACGCCATGATCCTCAGCTGGTTATCTTAAGCCTTGGTCGAAAGAAAGCTATACGCGAGTGAAAATATTACAGAGCAAAAACGACTGCAACTGAAATCGGACGTATTAAAAAAGCTATCCGCCTGATCAATACAGCTTATCGAAAAAGCATAACTACTTGTGCATTCAAATTAGAATTAGATTAAACTTATCTGTCCATTGTTTGCCATTGATTAGCTATAAATATGTATAAGCTTCGCCCCTATCAACAAGACGCTGTTCAAGCGACTGTTCATTACTTTCGTCAACATGCCACACCTGCCGTTCTGACGCTTTCGACCGGAGCGGGGAAAAGCCTGATTATTGCGGAGTTAGCACGTATCGCCAAAGGAAAAGTGTTGGTGCTGGCACACGTCAAAGAGCTGGTTGAGCAAAATCACGGTAAGTATGAAAGTTATGGCTTAAAAGCATCCATTTTTTCTGCCGGTCTGGGGCGCAAAGAAAGTGAACGCCAGGTTGTTTTTGCATCGGTACAGTCAATAGTGAACAGTTTAGAAGATTTCTCAGAAGCCTTTTCTTTACTGGTGATTGATGAGTGTCACCGGGTACCGGAAGATGAAAACAGCAGTTACCGCAGAGTGATCAGTCATCTGCAAAAAATCAACCCGAA
>DATBNI010000226.1:0-3106 GCA_036554425.1 Psychromonas sp. | reverse complement strand
GCCGTCGAAAATGAAATAGTTGATCAATCTTTGCTATTACCTTACTTTGTGGATATTCCAATGTTTGACGAGGAAAGCGAACAAGTAGGAACTGAGCCAGTAACTGATTTGACAAATAAACTTCAAGTGTGGGCGGGCAAGCAATGGATTTACAGCTAAAAAGCGGAAGGGCTATTGATGATCCTAGCTATGCAAGGATCGCTTTTGCAAACAAACTGACTGCAACGACAACGAGCGGAGCTGATGCGGTTTTAATCCCTAACACTTGGGAGCGATGGGAATTTGCGGACGGTGTTGCGGTTCTTTTATTGCAGACCTCAGCGCCAACAACAATTAATTTTGTTGCTATTGCTGCACATAATTTGTTTTCAGCCGGTACAACAAACGTAATAATTCAGTTATCCGAAACAGTTGGAAGCGGTCACTTTACAGTATGCAGTAAATCGATTACTAAGAATGCGCCAATATTCTGCTCAACAGAAGATTATCAGAATATCAGAGAGGTTCGTATAACGTTTTCTGGCGGCACTTCACGCGAAATAGGTGTAGTTTACGCGGGTACATCGTTAATCATGCAGAGAGGCTTATACGCTGGCCACAATCCCATAAATCTATCAAGCATGACAGAGTATAGAAACGCAATGAGCGATAGTGGGCAATTTCTTGGTCGACGAATTAAAAGAAAAGGTCAGCAGTCTAATTTCTCATGGGCGAATTTGACCGAAGCTTGGTATCGTGAAAACTTTCAGCCATTTGTCGAGTCAGCAAAAACAACGCCATTTTTTATTCAATGGCGGCCAGACTATCAACAAGAGGAAGTTGCATTTGGTTACACGACCGGCGATATAAGCCCAAGCAACCAAGGCGGAACAACTCGAATGATGGAAGTTAGTTTTTCAATGCGAGCACATGACGAATGAGCCGCGATTCAATAGCCCAGCAATTTGAAAAAGAACATATCTATATTGTTGAAATAGATGTGCCCAGATGCGTTTACACGCTAGGATCAAGCCCTTGTTTATCAAATGCTACAGGCGATGCTAAGTGCTACAACACTAGAACAACTTGCAAAGATGATAGTGTAGACGGCGTTTCAGGTAATGGCTTTGCATATAACGACCAAATAGCTACTACAACAACAATTGGTGTTAATGCGAGCGCGGGCATATTTACTAGATCATTAGGCAGTTTTATAACTGATGGGTTTGCAGTTGGCCAGATAATTACTACAACCGGCTTTACTAATGATGGCAATAATTCTCAGTTTGAAATTATCAGTTTAACGATAACTCAGATAACGGTAAAAAGTAACGACGGTTTATTTACTGAAACCGCAGCAGCGGGCAGAACTATAACTGCAACTAATATTTATACATACAAATTTTGTTCAGCTAGATCGCCACATCCTGCAAAAATGAATAACATTCCGCCTTGCGTTAGTGATGTAAGTATAGCGCCCGCAAAGGTTGACACATCCGGAGGTATAGGCGCAAGAGCTTCCGCCAGTGTATCAATGGATGATTTCCCTAGTTCAGACCGAAACGGTATAGATCCATACTTAGCCGATAGGACTTATAACCCGCTAGACATTGGCTTGTTCTTTACTAGATGGAGAGCAAGAAATGCAAACTATGAAAATTATTTTAGCCGAATATTATCTGGCTACATTGTAAATAATACTTTTACGGCAACAAATTTTGAGCCAAGACATTACATCCTAGCAAGCATGACCGCGACAGGCGGCAAAGCCGGATTTACTTTTAAAGATCCGCTTCACTTGATCAGCAACAAGAAAGCACTTGCGCCTGTCCCAAGCAAAGGAATTTTAACCTCTGATCTGCCTGCAATTAATACGTCATTTACAATAGAACCGGCTGGCGAAGGTAACGCCTCTTATCCGGCGTCAGGCTTCATTAAAATACGTAAAGAAGTAATGAGCTTTACTAGAACAAATGATTCATTCACGGTTGTTAGAGCGCAAAATAACACGATAGCAGAAGCGCACAGCTCAGGCGATACAGTACAACTAAGTTTGCATTATACTGGCAAATCAGTTGATTTGGTTCAGGCTGATTTAATGAAAACTTATTCTTTCATGCCTGCCATTTATATCCCGACAGGCGCTTGGTTTGCAGAGGTCGATACTTATTTACCAAGTAACCCAGAAAGGCTGATCACTGATCCGACACCGGTCGATAAATTAATACAACAATTGTGCGAAACCTGGACACATAAATTCTTTTGGAATGATCGCGCCAGGCAGATCGAAATGGTAGCTATAAAAGCGCCCCCGATTGGAGGTTCAAATGAAATAAATAATGATAAAAACATACTTGAGTTGTCGGTACGCGATAAGCCGGATATGCAACTGTCAACTATTTTTGTTTTATATGGCCAGTTTGATCCCACTAAAAAAATTGACGAGACAGACAATTATCAAATAACAGCAGCGAGAATTAATACTGATGCAATAGCGCGGTATGACTCGAACAACTCGAAAACCATTTACGCGCCTTGGATAAGTGAAAATAACGGCGCTGCAGCAAGAAGAGTTGCAACTATTTACGGCAGGCGCTTTGGTATTATTCCGCGTGAAATTTCGCTTGCGCTTGAAGATAAAGATTCAGCCCTATGGATCGGCGATGTAATTGATGTAAGCCATCCAGACATATCTGATTTTAACGGCAATAATTTATTAACTCCTTTTGAGATAACGCAAGCAGCCGAGGGGGATACTTACACTTATCAAGCTTTGGAGTATAACTATGATGAAGAGCTGGCAGAGGATGAAGCTTTAGGCATTGAAACAATCGATTATAATATTAATGTAAACAACATTAATTTACTGACTGATTTTACCGCAGTATATGGAGCCCCAGACGCTTCAACAGTGGCGCGGTTTATTGTTTACTCAGGCGTTTGCATTGGTAGTACTAGCAATTCAGCGTATAGCATTGAAACTGGTTCTTGGCCTGCAGGCGCAAGAGTTGTTATTCAGGTTAATACTGGTTCGGTGGTTGCAGGCAAAGGCGGTAAAGGCGCAGATGTTGGCGGCGTACCGGAAGCTGGGGGCCCTGCTCTTAATTTAGGCGCAGATGTTGAAATA
>DATBNI010000223.1:0-2395 GCA_036554425.1 Psychromonas sp. | reverse complement strand
TTATTGTCCCCACTATTGAGGTGATTTTTAATATTCCAGCAGGTAATACCATTTTAGCGGGGATTATCGTTCTGGCTATTATGATTTTACCTACCGTCATTACCATTTCAGAAACCTCTTTGCGCGCATTACCCCCGGTCTATAAAGAAGGTGCGCTTGCATTAGGTGCTTCACATATCTACAGCATATTTAAAGTCCTTATTCCAGCCGCTAAAAGCGGAATTTTAACCGCTATTGCACTGGGTATTGCACGTGCCCTTGGTGAAACAATGGCAATTATTATGGTGATGGGTAATGCCCCTGCCATGCCCGGTTCATTACTGGAGCCGGCAAGAACCCTGACCGCAAATATCGCCATGGAAATGTCTTATGCGACGGGAATACATGCCAGCGCACTTTATGCGACCGGTATTGTTTTATTAGTATTTATCGTCGTATTAAATGCAGCTATTTTATACATTAATAAAAAGAGAGCCTACTAATGTTAAAACGAGAAACTAAAGACAGGTTTTTATTAGCAGCAACCTGGTCTGCCGCTACCATTACTATCCTATTTCTGTTATGGGTTGTTTGGCACGTTTTAAGTAATGGTTTAAGCTATGTAACCTGGGAATTTATCACCAGCGCTTACACTCGAATCGGCGAAGCGTCAGGAATCTGGCCAATGATAATATCAACCGTTTATATGGTTGTTCTGACCCTGTCTATTGCGACCCCTATCGGTATCATGACCGCTATTTACCTAACTGAATATGCCAAACCGGGCAGTAAAGTGGTACAGGTGATACGTTTTTGTATCGAATCCTTAGCGGGGATTCCTTCAATTGTTTACGGGCTATTCGGCATGACCTTTTTTGTCACCACACTGGGGCTGGGATTCTCCATTTTAGCCGGTGCATTAACCCTGTCTGTGCTTATCTTGCCGGTTATCATCCGTACTACCGAAGAAGCGCTGATGGCTGTCCCGCTGAGTTACCGTGAAGGCGGTTATGCCTTGGGCAGCTCTAAAATATATACTATTTGGCGTTTGATTTTACCGAGTGCCATGCCGGGTATTGTCACTGCGGTTATCCTCAGTATCGGCCGTGTTATCGGAGAATCTGCACCGGTATTCTTAACCGCAGGTATGGTCACTAAAATTCCTGAATCGGTATTGGACTCGGGCAGAACATTGACGGTACACCTGTACAAATTAACCCAGGAGCTCTTTACCCAACATGAATGGAATCAGGCCTACGCCACTGCAACCGTCCTGATTGTGTTGGTGCTTGCCTTAAATTTAGTCACTAAACTCATTGCTACCCGCTACAATAAAGCATCTCACTAAAGGTCATAAAAAATGAACAAGCTTGAAGTAAACAACCTGAATCTTTTCTATGGCAAAAACCATGCATTAAAAGATATTTCATTAATCATTCCCGCACGCCAGGTGACAGCCTTGATCGGCCCTTCCGGATGTGGCAAATCCACTTTACTGCGCACATTAAATCGCATGAATGATCTGATTGCGGGTGTAACAATCACCGGTGAAGTGAAATTTGAAAATGAAGATATTTATGCGGATATTGACGTTAAGGATTTAAGAATGCGTGTGGGAATGGTTTTCCAAAAAGCCAATCCATTTCCAATGAGTATTTTTGAAAATGTTGCCTTTGGTCTTAAAGCGCAGGGTATGAAAGATAAAAAGCAACTCGCTAAAATTGTAGAGGAGTCTCTGCGCAGTGCGGCGCTGTGGGATGAGGTGTCGGATCGACTGAATATGCTTGCGACGGGCCTGTCCGGCGGACAGCAGCAGCGTTTATGTATTGCCCGTGCAATCGCGATGGAGCCGGAAGTTATCCTAATGGATGAACCAACAAGTGCATTGGATCCGATAGCCACACATAAAATTGAAGAGTTAATGGATGAGCTGCGTAAAAAGTTCACTATAGTGATAGTGACACACTCGATGAACCAGGCTAAACGTATCTCAGATAAAACCGCTTTCTTCTGGATGGGCGAATTAGTTGAACATGGAGATACTGCGGAACTGTTTAGCAACCCAATTGATAAAAGAACTCAGGGTTATGTCAGTGGTGAGTTTGGTTAATAACAAAGCCATCTTTTTACTGTTGTTAACTCAACCGCTGGATATTAACCTCGAGGCAAGTTTAGTTGCTAAAGAGGTTAATATTATTTTATCAAAGTCGCCTAACATCTGCAGGGAATATATCCTGCTGATAGTTTTCAATAATTTCAGCTTTTAATACCTTCCTGAACCAGGTGTCCTGGCGGAATAAACATAATGCCCTGCTGATTATCAGAAATAAAAATATACTGTGGTCATTTTGCGACATAACTCGACTAATGTGACAGGTTAAATACCGGGTTAAATGTTATGGTGGCATCTCTAACA
>DATBNI010000215.1:0-2068 GCA_036554425.1 Psychromonas sp. | reverse complement strand
TGGCTCAGGAAAACAGTTCTCAAATGGTCGGTAATTATCTGCGTGGTGTGGTTTAGTTCTTAGATAACTCAGTTCAGGAGGCAAAACAAAACTGGGTAAAATCGCCACAACAGTAATAACGAATTTAGAGCGTTATTTATTCATGGGGCAAGATCTGTTTAGGCTTGGTTGCGACTTACGCCAAGTGAAACAGGGCCGCGCTAAAGATGAACGGTCCTTTTAGAATGGGAGCGGGGTAGATCTGTCCAATATTTAGTTTAAGCTGTGATTGACTGGATTTAATCTTCTCAATTCAATAAGTTGACAATTCCTAACAGCTCCTTTTTTTATTAACGCCTAATCGGTCAACTCTGCTGCAACAATAATAATTTCAACTAACAACTCCGGTCGCGCAAGCTTCGCCTCACCGCATGCTCTGGAAGGAGCTGAGCCTTTCGGTACCCACGCATCCCAAACTTTATTCATTTCAGCAAAATATTTCATATCGGCAATCCAAATAGTAGCCTGTAGAATGTTTTCTTTACTGCTGTTGGCTTGTGTTAGTAATTCATCTACGCGGCGAAGCATTTCCGTTGTTTGCTCCCGAATGGAAGTGCCACTCACACCGACCTGGCCGCAAAGATAAACAACACCGTTATGTTTAACAATCTTGCTCATTCGTTCGCCGACATGTATACGTTCGATCATAAATACTCCATTAATTATTAATAATCCGTTAAATTAGGATTCTGTTAAATATTGATTTCTTTTTTTCATTACAAAGCCGCACATTTATGGCTATTCATACAACAATCAGGGTGTTGAATAATGGCTTATCATCCCAGAGTTTCTTCACATCAAGTTTTACTCCGATAAATTTTAACCAAAGTACTACCAAGGTGAATGAGCAAATGATTCGCTTTGCCCATAACACCGCCATGTTATTCGCTGGGGAATAATGGCCAAATACAGGGGTTAACCCCTATACAACAAAAGCAATTGTTGGGTTAGTGGTCTTGCTTTTTTTGCCCCTTACTGCCTGTAACGTTTAGCTGACAATGGGAGGGAGTCAATCTCGGTCTTGTTGCCCGATATGATATCTGCAATGACAGCAGCAGAACCACAACTCATCGTCCAGCCCAGGGTGCCATGACCGGTATTGAGATATAAACCATCAATCCCACTGGCACCGACAACAGGGGTGCCATCTGGAGTCATAGGTCGTAAACCCGTCCAATAATCCGCCAAAGACAAATCACATCCCTTACCAAATAAGTCACTAACCACGTGGCTAATGGTTGCGGTTCTAGACTTAGGTAAATCCAAGTTATAACCAGTCAACTCTGCGGTACCTGCTGCACGGATACGGTCACCTAAACGTGTCACAGCGACTTTATAGGTTTCATCCATTATCGTTGACAGCGGCGCATATTTGGCATCAGAAATAGGCACAGTCAATGAATAACCTTTCACGGGATAAACCGGAATATCAATATGACAGGCATTAAGCAGCTCTTTTGAATAACTCCCTAGACACACCAGTACCGTATCAAAGGCTTGCATACCAAGCTGGGTTTCAACCCCTTTAATCTTATTAGCTTGAACATCCAAGGATTTAATGTTTGAGTTAAATTGAAAGGTCACACCCAAACCTTCGCAGGTCTCTTTAAGAGACTGGCAAAATAAGAAACAATCTCCTGTTTCATCCCCTGTTAGGCGTAACCCCCCCTTGAATTTATCAACCACAGAGGCAAGCCCAGGCTCGACTTGCGCGATTTGTTCCGGGCTTAATACCTGATGAGGCACACCCAAGGCTTTGAGTACTTTAATGTCTTTTTCTGAGGCTTCCACCTGCTCGTCTTTACGAAATAACTGCAAAGTACCAGACTGACCATCTTGATATGAAATACCGATATCTTTCCTTAAGGCAATAAATTGATCGCGGCTGTATTCGGCAAGGGCCATCATTCTGGATTTATTCATCTTGTAAGCATCGCCATTGCACTGCCCCAACATCCTCCCCATCCATAAAAGCTTTTTCATTTCAGGCTCAGCACTGACCCTTAACGGAGCGTGCTTTTGCATTAGC
>DATBNI010000208.1:0-1808 GCA_036554425.1 Psychromonas sp. | reverse complement strand
AGGTGAGCTTAATGCTGGCAAAACGTAGCTGGAAACGTTTTTCTAAGGCATCTGCCTGCTTTTGGAGATCATTTACCTGCTCACAAAAATACGCAACCTCTAGCGGCCCCGGAGCGATTTTTAGCTCTTCGGTGATGTATTCGGCACTTTGTTTCTCAATTTTTTGTATCTGTAAAGAGACGTTTTGTCGGCATTGTTTGAATTGATAATAAAGTTTATGGGCGAGCACATCGCCAAGGATAGCGGAAAGGTGCTCTTCCCAGTCAATATCCATCTCAGTGAGTAAACGCGCAAAGCGCTGTACTGTTTGAATATCCCCCTCTACTTCCAGTTGTTCAGTTTTAATTAAATGGGTGAGTTGATTATTATTTTGTAACTCTTTCAATGCGGAAATATTTAAGCGGATAAAACAGTCTGTTTGCCCTTCATAATGCGCCAGAATATCAATTTGTTGTGTGCTGATCACAAAATAGAGGGGTTTATTTATCTCTTTTAAGGCGACGCCGACAATAGTGCCATTAAGTTGTTTGCGTCTTTGTAATGCGCTTGAATCAAGTTGCTGTAATTTATTCACTGTGGTTTCAAGCAAACCGCAAAGCAGATTATCTAATGGCATAATATCTTCTATTTTAGCGTTGATGTTAGCAAGTAAGGGATGGGATATGCTAGTACCCAGCCTCTGCATGATGATCTTACTAATATTTATAACCACGGTGCAGGGCAACAATACCACCACTGAGGTTAAAATATTCAGAGCCCTCAAAATTAGCTCTGTCCATCATCTCTTTTAGAGTGTCCTGACAAGGATGCATGCGAATACTTTCTGCAAGATACTGGTAGCTTTCACTGTCGTTTGCAATCAATTTACCCAGTTTAGGCAGAACATTAAAAGAGTAGAAATCGTAAAATTTACTGAGAGGTTTATACAGAGGTTTAGAAAATTCAAGCACTAACAGACGACCGCCCGGCTTTAAAACGCGGTACATAGAGGCTAACGCTTTGTCCTTATCGGTGACATTACGTAAGCCAAATGCAATAGTAACTAAATCAAAATGGTTGTCAGGGAAAGGTAACTCTTCGGCATTTGCTTGTACATAACTGACATTGCCGACAATCCCTAAATCGCGAAGTTTACTGCGACCCACTTTCAGCATAGAGTCGTTAATGTCAGCGAGAGTGACTTGTCCGGTTTGACCTACTATGCGAGAGAATTTGGCCGTTAAATCACCTGTTCCACCTGCCAGATCCAATACTTTTTGGCCTTTGCGTATGCCTGAACAATCAATCGTAAAACGTTTCCAAACGCGATGAACCCCCATTGATAAAACATCATTCATAACATCGTATTTAGCGGCTACCGAATGAAAAACCTCAGCAACTAAGTCTGCTTTTTTATCTTCTTGTACAGTTTTAAAGCCAAAATGGGTGGTGCTTTCTGCTTGGTTGCTCATACTTTTCCCTTTATGGTGTGACAGACTCTATGCCTAACGGGCTTAGGACAGATGCAAAATAAGAGTTAAGATAATACCTTATTTTGTCGAAAATTGGATCTTTATTGTGAATTGCTTAGGTTGAATTCGGGTAATAGAGAAAGACTCAATAGGATAGTGGTAAGCTGTAGTGAAAAATGAATGGGGCGGGGCCGTTATTACTTCTTAGCGTCGCAATAACGGACTATTTTTGATACTAACATGTTACTTTAGGGAACGATTTCCGAGCTCTGTTATTGCCGGTTATGACAGCTTTTTTCTTGTTATTGTCTATCTTTATTTTAAACAAAGAAAAATAACCTTTTACCAATTGAAATA
>DATBNI010000205.1:0-6701 GCA_036554425.1 Psychromonas sp. | reverse complement strand
TGGTGAATGTATCAAGGTGGCGGTCAAATGCCGATTGGATACCGCAGAGGAGGTGTCAATTTACGAAGCGGGCGGCATACTGCAGCGCTTTGCCCAGGATTTTATCGCGTCATCAAAAGAAAGGATTCAGGCATGACGGATAAAACAGCTGACTATCAGCCGCAATTGAAAATCCCTGCCACTTATATGCGCGGCGGGACCAGTAAAGGCGTTTTTTTTAATTGTCAGGATCTTCCTCAGGCAGCGCAGGTTGCGGGACCTGCACGTGATGCTTTACTGCTGCGTGTTATCGGCAGTCCGGACCCCTACGGCAAACAAACAGATGGGATGGGCGGCGCGACCTCCAGCACCAGCAAAGCCGTTATTGTCTCAAGGAGTGATAGAGATGATCACGACGTGGATTATCTTTTTGGTCAGGTTGCCATCGATAAAGCCTTTGTAGACTGGAGCGGTAATTGCGGAAATTTATCGGCAGCCGTTGGCGCATTTGCGATCAACGCAGGTTTAATCGATAACAGCCGCATTCCTCATTATGGCATAGCCGTTGTGCGCATCTGGCAGGCAAATATCAGTAAAACCATCATCGCCCATATTCCTATCTGTCATGGAGAGGTACAGGAAATGGGCGACTTTGAGCTTGATGGTGTCACTTTCCCTGCCGCTGAAATTAATGTCGAATTTATCAGCCCTTCTGATGCTGAAAATATGATGTTTCCCACGGGGAATATTGTTGATCAGTTAGAGGTTCCGGGTATTGGTCATTTTAAAGCCACCATGATCAATGCCGGTATTGCCACTGTTTTTTTGAATGCGCAGGAACTGGGTTACCAGGGTACCGAGCTGCAGGAAACAATTAATTCAGATCCTAAGGCGCTGGAGATGTTTGAAACCATACGCGCTTTTGCTGCGCTGAAAATGGGACTCATTGAGCATATTGATCAGGCTGCCACTCGCCTGCATACGCCTAAAATCGCTTTTGTCAGCAAGGCGCAGGATTATATTGCCTCAAGCGGGAAAAGTATTGATAAAGGACAGATAGATCTGCACGTACGCGCCCTGTCGATGGGTAAACTTCACCATGCAATGATGGGCACAGCGGCAGTCGCTATCGGCAGTGCCGCCGCGATACCAGGTACATTAGTCAATTTGGCAGCCGGGGGTGGCGAGCGCCAGTCGGTTACCTTCGGACATCCATCGGGCGTATTAAAGGTTGGTGCACAAGCCAGCCTGAAGGACGGGCAATGGTCAGTCGATAAGGCAGTAATGAGCCGCAGCGCACGCATATTAATGGAAGGCTGGGTACGTATTCCGGCGATCACCCTATAGACTAATTTTATAGTATGAATAAAAGGAAATATTATGACTTCTGTATATCAAAATGAGTTTGATCAGGCTATGAATGATCCTCAGGCTTTTTGGAAGGAACAGGCCAAAGCCATTGAGTGGTTTAAATTTCCGGAAAAAATATTAACTAAAGATGAAATGGGTATTGATCGCTGGTTTAGTGACGGGCAGATGAATACCGCCTATCTGGCACTCGATTACCATGTCTTAAACGGCCGCGGGGAGCAAACTGCACTGATCTACGACTCTCCCGTCACCGGAAAAAAACAGCAGTATACCTACAAACAACTAACTAACCATGTTGCCCGCACAGCGGGCATGCTGGCAGATCTCGGAGTGACGAAGGGCGACAGAGTCGTTATTTATATGCCGATGATTGCAGAAGCTCTAATGGCGATGCTCGCATGTGCCCGTTTAGGCGCGGTTCACTCTGTTGTATTCGGCGGGTTTGCGCCGAATGAACTGGCGATCAGAATCGAAGATGCGGAGCCTAAAGTGATTATGACCGCATCTTGCGGTGTCGAAGTCAAAAAGATAATCCCGTATATGCCTTTGGTTAATAAAGCGATGATGGATAGCCGCTTTAAACCGCAAAATGTTGTGGTACTGCAGCGCAGCGAATGCCCCGCCGAACTGACTCCGGACAGAGATATTAACTGGGCGGAACAGGTCGCAACCTCCCCCCCTCATGACTGTGTTCCGGTCAAAGGCTATGATCCGCTGTATATACTTTATACCTCAGGTACAACGGGAAAACCTAAGGGTGTTGTCCGTGAAAACGGCGGCCATGCGGTGGCCATGAAATACAGCATGTCGGTGATTTACGATGCCAAACCGGGTGATGTTTATTGGGCAGCATCTGATATCGGCTGGGTCGTTGGCCATTCATACATAGTTTATGCCCCTTTATTGCACGGCTGTACGACTATTCTCTATGAAGGAAAACCGGTGAGAACACCTGATCCGGGCGCTTTCTGGCGGGTCTGTGAAGAATACAAGGTGAACATTCTGTTTTCAGCTCCCACCGCATTTCGGGCAATCAAAAAAGAAGATCCGGAAGGCGAGTTAATCAAACAGTATAAGATGCCCGCATTACGTACTATTTTTATGGCCGGAGAACGTTTAGATCCCCCTACTCTGGAATGGGTACAGTCCAAGACCCATCTTCCGGTGGTGGATCACTGGTGGCAAACTGAAACGGGCTGGGCAATTTCAGGCAATCCCCTGGGTTTACAAAATTTCCCGTTGAAAGCAGGATCTTCAACTAAACCGACCCCGGGTTTTCAGGTAGATATTTTGGATGAGACAGGCATGCCTCTACCACCTAACACACAGGGTTACATTGTTATTAAATGCCCTCTCCCACCGGGTTGTTTAGCGACGGTTTGGCGCAATCATGATCGTTTCCAATCCGGATATTTAAGCCAGTTCCCGGGTTATTATGTCTCTGGTGATGGAGGATATATGGATCAAGACGGTTATCTGTTTGTGATGGGGCGGATTGATGATGTGATTAATGTTGCCGGACACAGGTTATCTACAGGAGAGATGGAAGAGGTTCTGGGCGGCCACCCCGATGTGGCCGAGTGTGCCGTTATCGGTGCGCATGATGATTTAAAAGGACAAATGCCAATAGGTTTTGTGGTATTAAAAGATGGTCATTATTCCGTCGACGGTAATGTTGAAAGGGAGCTGCTACAAAAAATACGTGACGACATCGGCGCTGTTGCCAGCCTTAAACGGGTTCTTGTGGTTAATCGCCTGCCTAAAACACGATCCGGTAAAGTGCTGCGCAGAACCATTAAACAAGTTGCCGACGGTGAGCAATATACTATGCCTTCTACGATTGAGGATCCCAGTAGCATCACGGAAATAGAGTTAGCCTTTCAACCTCAGTGATGAGCGGCACAACCCGGTAAGCGCAACTTCATTTCGTTACGCTTACCGGGCATCCTCAGCCGCGTGTTTTTTTATAAGTTCGTTCAGGTCTTCCTACCGTGCCGTAGTGTAAATCCGCCTGTAATTCACCGCAAGCAATAAGGTGCTCCAGATACCTTCTCGCAGTAGTGCGGCTTGCCCCTATCAGCTCTCCCGCTTTATCTGCTGTTATCTGCCTCTGATTTTCAAACAACGCGCGCACTTTATCCAGAGTCACCTTATCGATACCTTTAGGCAGTCGGCCTCCTGGGCTAGTGCCGACTGAGGCATTAAAAATCATTGAATCAACCACACTCTGATCTAAATCATCCAGGCTGCCAAACTTGTTTTTTTGTTTTGAATATTTATGCAGCGCTTCCTGCAGGCGTGAAAAAACAACGGGTTTAAGCAGGTAATCAACCACCCCGCCGCGCATAGCCTGCTGTAATGTTTCAACTTCTCTGTCCGCCGTGATTAAAATCACATCGCAGGCATGCGCATGTTGACGCAGATACCTTAAAATATCTAGTCCATTACCATCGGGCAGATACAGATCCAGTAAGACCAAATCCGGCGATAATACATCTAATAATGTCTCCGCCTCGGTTTTGCTCGCCGCAATGCCGATCGCTTCAAACCCCTCTATTTTCATCAAATTACGACGATGAATTTCGGCGATCCCCAAATCATCTTCAATGATTAACACTTTAATATTTTGATTATTTAACATTTATCGGACCCTTTGTCAGGATTTTAGGGATATAAGCTGTCATCCGTGTTCCCTTGTTGTCTTTACCTTCCATAATCAAGTGACCTTTATATTGAGTAATAAGTTGATTTACCAAATAAAGTCCAACGCCACGATTTTTACCCTGTTTACTCGACACGCCTTTTTGCAGTAATAATGCCTGGTTAAACTGCTCCGGTAACCCGCAGCCATTATCTTCCACCTCGATAATGATTTCCTGTCCGTAATCAGAGATACTGATAGAAACTTTTTTATCTTCTTTATTCAATGACCGGGCAGAAATACAGGCATCAAAGGCATTATCAATAAAATTACCTAAAATGGTGACCAGATCTTCAGGCCGTATAGGCTCTGCCAGTTTCTGCAGCCGTGAACCGTCGTCGATATCAAGCACTAAGCCTAATTCTCTCGCTCTTTCGCTTTTACCCAATAACACACCTGCAATAATCGGCTCGAGAATGGCCTCACGTAAAAATTGAATGAGATACTGATAACGCTCACTTTCCTGCCCGATCAAGCGTAGCACTTCAGTCGTTTTGCCAAGTTGAATCAAGCCGCTGATCGTATTTAGCTTATTTCTATGTTCATGGGTTTGTGAGCGCAGTAGATCAGCATATTCGCGAATTTGTGAGAGTTGTTTAGTCAGTTCAGTAATTTCATTTTTAAGCCGGAAGCTGGACACGGCCCCGACCACTTCCCCCTCCACAATAATCAACTGCCTATTGGCAATAATAGCCTGACCATTAAGAATAATATCAACATCGTTTTCGGCATTATGGGTTAACAAAACCTCCATTAATTCACTGTCCGGTAACACTGTTTTAAGGCTTTGATGTAATACCTGCTCACTTTTAAGATTTAATATCTGGCAGGCACTGTGATTGATAGAAGTGACGTAACTGTTTTTATCTATACTGATAATACCCTCTTTGATGGTACTTAAGGTTACCTGCAGTTCCATATAAAGCCGTCCAAACTCTTCCGGTTCAAATCCTAAAATGGCATGCTGAAAACGCCGCGCGGTAAAATTAGAAATAACCGCATTGGCAAGCACGACCAGCAATGCCATGGCAAGCAAAAAGAACAGAAAATGGTAAACTTTATCATCAATGGTGGTGACCAAATAGCCCACAGAGACAACCCCGATTATATTCCCAGTGACGTCATAAACAGGTGTTTTCCCGCGCACCGAGTTACCTAAAGAACCTTTTGCATAAGAAACATAGGAGAGTCCTTCTATTAACGCATCATCATTATCGCCGCCTTGCATCTTCTGGCCAATTCTTTCGGCAACCGGATGTGAATAGCGAATACCGTTTATATCGCCAACAACAATAAATGCCGCGTTGATTGAACTGCGCATCGCTTCAATGTCACGCTGGATTAATTCAATATTTTGATTCTGCAGTGCATCAATCACCATAGGGGTGGTTGCTAAAAATTTTGCAATGCCTAACGCCTTGTTACCGCTATCCCGCGCCTCCCAATTTTTTAAATATATAAAACCGGCAACAGATAAAATTAAAAGCTGAATTAAACCGGAGAAAGTCATTATAACCAGCAAGCGGCGTCTGAAACTGAGCTTGCTCCATTTATTTAGATTGTTATTTAGCATTCTTATAGTCATTTTATTGGGGAGTAAAAATCCTTGAACATTAACAGTAAACGGAAATCATTACCCCGGCACGGCTTCAAATAATGAAATTAATTTGTGTTGTTAACTGTTATTTTTGAAATGCACCGGTAAATCTATTCTGCTATTATTACCCATCTAATCTATTCCGAGACAAGACACGCTTGTTTCATCTAAATTTTTACATAGGAAATTGTTTATGAGTCTTGCCGATAAAGTATTAGCTGTTAATAATGATTTACCCATTCGCTCCGATCAACCTGTGCACAGTGGTAAAGTACGCTCAGTTTATTGGTTAACAGAATCCGATAGCCGACGTTTAATCGCAGAAAAAGGTTATGATGTTGCTGCCGGTGCACCGCTTGCTATTATGGTCATCAGCGATCGTATCTCTGCTTTTGACTGTATCTGGCACGCAGAAGGCGGAATGAATGGCGTACCGGGCAAAGGGGCTGCCCTGAATGCCATTTCTAACCATTGGTTCAAACTGTTCAAGGAACAGGGCTTAGCCGACAGTCATATCTTAGATATCCCTCATCCCTTAGTTTGGATAGTGCAAAAAGCGCGACCGGTAATGATTGAAGCAATTTGCCGTCAATACATCACAGGTTCAATGTGGCGCGCTTACGAAAAAGGGGAACGCCAATTCTGCGGTATAGAAATAACTGATGGATTGAAAAAAGACCAAAAATTACCCGAATTACTGGTAACCCCTTCCACCAAAGGGATTCTTGAGGGGATTCCCGGCGTTGCAGCTGTGGATGATGTCAATATTACCCGTCAAAATATCGAAGAGAACTTTGCCGCATTCAACTTCACTAAAGCACAAGACATTGCCCTTTATGAAAAATTATTAAAAGAAGGCTTTAATGTCATCAGTCATGAATTAGCTAAAATCGGTCAGATTTTCGTGGATACTAAATTCGAATTTGGTTATGTCAATGATAAGGCCGGTACTGAGAAATTAATCTACATGGATGAAGTGGGTACCCCTGATTCATCGCGGATTTGGGATGCAGCAGAATACAAAAAAGGGAAAATTGTGGAAAACTCTAAAGA
>DATBNI010000180.1:0-5576 GCA_036554425.1 Psychromonas sp. | reverse complement strand
GCCCGCGCTACAGTATTCTCCGAAAACTACCCTTTGATCGCTGTAATACCACCTTAAATGCTTTTCCATTGTGCGATGATTGTTTAAAAGAGTATCAAAATCCGACGGACAGGCGTTTTCATGCTCAGGGAATTAACTGCGCAAAATGTGGCCCGCAGCTAAGTTTGGTCAATCCACAAGGGCAAAGGGTTGCCGAAAAAGAATCGGCATTAAGACTTGCCATTAATGCGCTGCAGGCGGGTAAGATCCTTGCGGTGAAAGGATTAACCGGCTTTCATATCATGGTTGATGCCTGCAATCACCAAGCGGTTTTACGGCTGCGGGCGAGAAAGCAGCGTCCGGCAAAACCTTTTGCTCTTATGTATCCGAAATTATCACTGCTCGAAGCTGATTGCCTGCTGGGAGAACAAGAAAAGTTACTGCTGGGCAGTGCGATTGCACCTATTGTATTGCTGGAAAACAGATACAGCAATCTCTTGCTCAGCCCGGCCATTGCGCCGAATAATCCTTATCTTGGGGTTATGTTAGCTTATACCCCGCTGCATCAGCTTATCTGCCGGGCGGTTAATAAACCGCTGCTGGTGACCAGTGCCAATCGCAGTGGCGAGCCGGTCTGCTGCGATAATGAAGAGGCAGTGGAGCAGCTAAGCCAGCTGGTGGATGGATTTTTGATGCACGATCGGGAAATCTATCAGGGATTAGATGATTCCATTGTGAAATTTGTTAACCATGAGCCTATGCTGTTAAGGCGTGCGCGAGGATATGTACCGGATTATTTTCCGTTAGATGCTGAGTACCCCTCGATAGTTGCGCTGGGCGGGCAATTAAAAAACAGCATCGCCATGAGCAAAGGCAAGCGCCTCTATTTAAGCCAGTATATTGGCGATCTGGATAATGTCGCTTCGGTCAACCTCCATCAAAGAACCCAAAAAATAATGAGTCGTTTATTGGGCGTGACGGCTGACTTTGTCGCCTGCGATCTGCATCCTGATTATGTGACCACGCAATTGGCCTGCGATCTGGATCTGCCTGTTATCAGCACGCAGCATCATCTGGCCCATCTCTATGCGGCGATGATCGAGCATCAGATAACCGATTCGGCATTTGCCGCAGTTTGGGATGGCAACGGCTATGGCGAAGACGGCAGCTTATGGGGAGGTGAATTTATGACCGTGGCTGCAGATAAGCCGCAAAGAGTCGCCACTTTTTTACCTTTCAAACTGCCCGGAGGGGCTGCCGCAATCAAAGAGCCTAGGCGGGTGGCAGTCGCGCTTTTATATGAAGTTTACGGTAAAGCGTTAACCTCGAACGGAGTTGTCAGGTCATTATCTCCCTTTGCACTATCAACAATAAAGCAGCTTCAAAAAATGCTCTCTAATAATTTCAACAGCCCGTTAACCAGCAGTGCGGGGCGATTATTTGACGGCATTTCCAGTCTGCTGAATTTAGTTCAGATCAATAGTTTTGAAGGCGAAGCTGCAATGAGCCTGGAATTTTCGGCTAAAACATCAAAGGATAAGGGCATCTATCCGGTGCCGGTTGATTTTGCCGTGACACCCAATATTATCGACTGGCGGCCTATGCTTGCCGCGATAATTGAGGATATAGGCAATAGGGTTTCTTCCGCTGTTATTGCCAGGCGTTTTCACAACAGCTGCGCGGCTATTATTTTAAAAATCGCACAACATTATTCCGTCACGCAAATATTATTAACCGGGGGATGTTTTCAAAATTCCCTGCTGATTGAAACAACCTTTGCGCTTTTGCAGGAACAGGGAATAACGGTTTTGTGGCATAAAAAGTTGCCTGCTAATGATGCCAGTCTCTGTGTGGGACAGATAAGGGCTGGCAAAGCCCGGCAAGGCTAGTTGGATAAAACATAAAAGCGCCGTTATTCCCGCTGAAGTGGCCATTAAATCGCTTAATTCACCAGAATAAATAGCTGTGTACCGGGAAGGATATACTACACTTTTAGTCAATGAAATTGTTATTCAATGAGCATCTCATAAGAGAAGCGTACTGGATTGAATAAAAGTAACTATAAGGAACAAAATCATGGCTATGGCAGAAACGATAAAATCTTATATGTTAAAACATCAAATTGATTATAAGCTGGTGGCGCATCCAAAAACCTCTACCACCCGTGAGAGTGCTGAGGCGGTGCATATTCCCGAAGATCATATTGCCAAGGCGGTCATTGTCAAAGATACGCAGGGTTATGCCATGGTAGTGATTCCGGGACATCATTGGCTGAAACTAAAGGTAATCAGAGAGGAGCTAAACCGGGAATTCGAACTGGCGGAAGAAACTGAAATCAATAAGCTGTTTAGTGACTGCCAATCCGGTGCGATTCCACCATTGGGCCCGGCTTATGAACTGGAAACATTCATGGATCAGCGCCTGTTGACCCTGGCCAATGTGTTTTTTGAAGCCGGAGATCATGAACATCTGGTGCATCTTGATGGTAAGGCATTTCACACTTTATTAAAGGGTGTGCGGCACGGCTATTTTAGCCATAACAATGATTAAGTACAGCCGCTTGAGCGTGAAGAAAGCTCGGCGGCTATCCTTGGTGATTATGCTCGGTGACTAGGGTTACCCATTTCCCTCAGCACAAATCGGCTTGGATTTTTACTCTCTGCTATCCATTTTATCTAATAAGACTGACCTTTTGAACTGGGTGAGAGGGTGTCATCATCACTTGTAGTTCAGGTATCCTGCCTTTGACCAAGCGCGCTAAATATCTCATTTTTATAAAAAAAAAGAGATAGTAGTGGACGCGACTTTAAACTTTGAGCAACCTAAGAGGAGGGAATATTATAACGGGGGAAGGCCATGAAAGCACTGATTGCGTTATTTAAAGCAATGCTGGCAAGCTTTCGTGATCTTCTGCCTATCGTTTTTGTGATAGCTTTCTTTCAATTTATTGTGTTACAAGAACCTCTTCCAAATATATTATCCATTCTTTTTGGTCTGCTTTTAGTCGTTCTCGGTCTGACATTCTTCATTTTCGGTTTGAACATGGGGTTATTTCCCATTGGTGAGAGTATGGCGCAAGCTTTCGCCCGAAAAGGAAGTCTATTCTGGTTGATTTTATTCGCATTTTGTTTAGGTTTCGGAACCACTATTGCCGAGCCTGCATTAACCGCTGTGGCTAATGAGGCTGCGGAGGTGGCAGCAGAAGGCGGCGTGATCCCGCAAACTATTGAAGAAATGGACAACTACGCCAATGGACTCCGAGTGACTGTGGCGCTTTCAGTTGGGTTAGCTATTGTTCTGGGTGTGGTGCGGATACTTAAAGGCTGGCCTATCCATATTATGATTATTAGTGGTTATATTGGCGTCGTCGTATTGACCTGGTTTGCCCCCGAAACCATAATAGGTATCGCTTATGATTCCGGCGGCGTTACCACCTCTACTATCACAGTCCCCCTGGTCACTGCTTTGGGCATCGGGCTGGCGTCATCTATTAAAGGCCGGAATCCTATGGTAGATGGCTTTGGTTTAATTGCATTTGCTTCGCTGCTACCCATGATCTTTGTGATGCTTTACGGGATGGTTTTATCATGATCAGCCTGTCTCAATTCATCGATACCTTCACCGATACAGTGATCGACGTTATTCCTATTGCCACCATCATATTTGGATTTCAAATTGCGGTGCTAAGAAAGCCGATAGCAAATTTGCATACTGTTGTGTTGGGTTTTTTCTACGTGATTGTCGGCCTGTCTCTATTTTTATTGGGCTTGGAGTTGGCACTTTTCCCCCTGGGTGAAACCATGGCGAAGCAGCTAACCGCGCCCGAATTTCTTTATTCTTTTAAAGACGATATCACAGCGTCTCTGGGCTGGATTGATTATTATTGGGTTTATCTGTTTGCATTTGCAATCGGATTTAGTACTACTATCGCAGAGCCTTCGTTAATTGCTGTTGCGATTAAAGCCAATCAGGTTTCCGGTGGCGCGATTAGGGTGAATGGTTTGCGCATTGCCGTGGCGCTAGGTGTCGCGATTGGAATTTCCTTAGGGAGTTACAGGATAGTGGTGGGCGACCCTATTCATTATTACATTATGGGGGGCTATGTCGTGGTTATTATACAAACGCATTTTGCGCCAAAACTGATAATAGCGCTAGCCTATGATTCTGGTGGCGTAACAACATCCACTGTGACTGTTCCATTGGTCACTGCATTGGGCTTGGGGTTAGCGTCCCAAGTGCCGGGCCGAAACCCGGTTATTGATGGCTTTGGACTGGTCGCATTTGCCAGTCTGTTTCCAATCATATCAGTCATGGCATACGCCCAAATTACACAATGGCTAAATTCAAGAGCATCTTCCAAGGAGAATGATAATGCGCTTTAAACTAATAATTGCCTTTGTAGAAGATACAAAGACAGATGCTGTTTTAGATGCGGCACGTTCAGCAGGCGCAACTGGCGCAACCGTTATTAATAATGCAAGAGGGGAAGGCGTTATTCAAAAAACTACCTTTTTCGGCCTGACCTTAGACGTTCAAAAAGACGTGTTGTTGTTTGTGGTCGAAGAGCACTTGTCCAGACGCATATTAGAAACAATTAACCAGGTCGGTGAGTTTGATCTGCAGTCGGGGCAGGGCATTGCTATTCAAATCGATATTGAAGATGCAGTCGGCGTTGCCCATCAGGTAGATACATTAACTAAAGCAGTAGAGGATGAGCTATGAAGCAGGAAAATGTTATCAGAGTGAGAGACGTGATGGTCAATGACTATGTCATGATTGACGGTATTGCAACGGTCAAAGAAGGCATTCGACTGGCAAGATTACATGTCGTAAAAGCATTAATAGTGAATAAGCGTCACTGTGATGATGAATACGGTATCGTTTTGATGAATGATATTGCCAAGAAAATTCTGGCACAGAACCGTTCTGTTGAGCGCAGTAATATTTATGAAATCATGACTAAACCCGCACTATCAGTTGCACCCGATATGAACGTTAAATACTGTGCGCGTTTATTTGAGCGCTTTGGTATCAGTCGTGCGCCGGTCATTGAAGAGGGCAAAATTATTGGCATGGTGAGTTACAACAATATTGTGCTGAACGGTATGGCGTTAGATGGCTAACAGCCTAAAATGCGCTACAGCTTTTAAGATATTTTCTGTCACTAAAAGCGGGTGATCTGCTCGCTTATGGACAGCATTGAAAAATAGGATATAGATCACTTTCCGGCCGATAAAACACAGCATTGTCAAAGTTTATATAAGATATTGAATATTAAGGGTTAATTTTATGTTGAGCAAAGAAAATACAGGGCTTGTTATAATAGACATACAGGGGAAACTGGCTCGTTTGGTCCATGATAGTGATGCCTTGCTTGCAAATTGTAAAAAACTCATCAAAGGAGCTCAAGCGCTTGATTTGCCGATAATATGGCTTGAACAAAACCCAGAAAAAATGGGGGCAACCGTTGATCAACTTAAGGTCCTGCTTGATGCTCAAAATCCAATCTCCAAGTTTACCTTCGATGCCTGTGAAGAGCCTCAATTTATGCAAGCCGTTCGTGCAGCGAATGTCGATGCATGGCTTATTTGTGGCAT
>DATBNI010000175.1:0-3598 GCA_036554425.1 Psychromonas sp. | reverse complement strand
TGTAAGTCTGAACGCCCCCATAATGGGAAAATACCGTTATTAAATTCTTTCGTTTTTAAAGCCTCACTAGACTGAAATGAATAAGCGCCGCAGCCGGCGTGAGTATCCAGATAACAAAAAGCTTTGTCTTTTTTGAGCATGTAGTCAATTATCGATGTAGAAACAATGTGTTTTAACACATCCGCAAAATTACCTGCGTGAAAAGAATGGCGATAGCTCAGCAAAAGGACTCCAGAAATAGAATAGATATAAGCCGAGCAGTATAAATAAAATTGTCCGCAAAAGCGCGAAAAATAAAAGCTTATCTCGGCGCGGGCATGTTATTATTGTCGCCCGATTTATTTCTGTTTATCGCCTTAAAATGGATGTTCAATGCAATCTGATGCACTAAACCCCCTAGAAAGACGCACCGCTATCTCCCTCTCCGTGGTGTTTGCGTTACGTATGTTAGGCCTGTTTATGATCATGCCGGTATTTGCCATTTACGGGCAGGAGCTGGTTGGTTATTCGCCGATCTGGGTCGGTTTTGCGATCGGAGCCTATGGTTTAACTCAGGCATTATTACAAATTCCCGCTGGCATGCTGTCTGACAAATTTGGCCGCCGCCCGATTATCTTTATAGGTTTAGTGCTTTTTGCTATCGGCAGCTTAGTCGCAGGCTATTCAGAAAGTGTTTATGGTGTAACGGCCGGACGCGCTATTCAAGGTGCCGGCGCCATTGCCAGTGCGGTGTTAGCCCTGGCGGCTGATGTCACCAGAGAAGAGCAACGTCCCAAGGCAATGGCCATGATTGGGGTAAGCATAGGCCTTGCCTTTGCATTGGCGATGGTGGCAGGTCCGGTTTTAGCGCCTATCATTGGCTTACAGGGTTTATTCTTTATTACCGCAGCCGGTGCCCTCACGGGTATTGCTATCGTCTATTTTGTCGTGCCGCACGTGGTCAGCAAAGCTCCCCGAGGCGAAACCGTTGCCATTCCCGCTTTACTTGCAAACTTAGCCAAAAATCCGCAACTGCTGCGCTTAGATTGCGGCATTTTCATTTTACACATGGCGCTCACGGCTATGTTTGTGGTCTTACCCGTGCAACTGCAGAATATGCAGTTACCTGCAGCGCAACATTGGCACTTATACCTGCCGGCATTATTGGTTTCATTTATATTAATAGTTCCTATGCTTATCATGGCTGCCCGCAAACACATGAACAAACAATTTTATCTGTTTGCTATTTTGTTAATGGCCGCCAGTTTAATTTCAATGTCCCTTAACTCTCAATCACTTATATTGATGTTTATGTCGATATTATTTTATTTCACCGCCTTTAATTTTTTAGAAGCGTCATTACCGGCATTTATCTCAATGCTTTCTCCCGCAGGCTCAAAGGGCAGTGCAATGGGGATCTATAGCACCTATCAGTTTTTAGGTGCTTTTTTTGGTGGTATTTTAGGGGGATTTTCCTATAAACTACTTGGCAGTAGCGGCTTATTTTTATTTTTAGCCGGATTAATGGTGATTTGGTTTTTCATTTCACTGGGTATGCATAATCCAAGTAAAGTCCGCACCCATACTATTACAGCATTAATCAAGGATGAAACTCATGCGCAGTTAATGACAGAACAACTGATCACGCTAGAGGGGGTCTTAGAAGTCGTCATCATAATTGAAGAAAAAACAGTTTATATCAAAGTAAATAACCAAGTCTTTGCACTGAATAAAGCGAAAGAAATTTTAGCAAATACTTAATCTACAACATACATCATAAAGCAGTCAGCGGAGCAAAAACATGTTTAACCGAAGTGTAAATAAAGTAGTCTTAGTCGGTAATCTAGGAAAAGATCCGGAAATGCGTTACATGCCAAACGGCAATGCAGTGGCAAATTTAACCCTGGCAACAACAGAAAGCTGGAAAGACAAACAAAGCGGCGAGCGCAAAGATAAAACAGAATGGCATCGCCTGACGGTATTTAACCGTCTGGGTGAAATGTGCGGAGAGTACCTTAAAAAAGGTGCGAAAATTTACGTTGAAGGTAAATTACAGACGCGTAAATGGCAGGGACAAGACGGCCAGGACCGTTACACAACAGAGGTTGTTGTATCGGAAATCCAAATGATGGATGCGCGTAATCCGGCGCAAGCGGGTGGCCAGTCTTTCCAGGCTAATGCACCGCAAGGCAATTCACAGGAGCCGCAGCAAAGTTGGGGCAATGCTCCACAACAAGCGCCGAATCAACAGCCTGCGCCGAAAATGGCCCCTGCTTACCAGCAACAAGCGCCAACTCAACGTCCACCAGCTCAGGCGCCACAGCAGCAGCAAGCGCCAAGCCAACGTCCACCAGCTCAAGCGCCACAGCAACAAGCCCCGACGCAATATAATGAACCATCAATGGATTTCGATGATGATATTCCTTTTTAAATTTCCAACTTTTAAAGTGTAATAAAAAACACTTATTAATGACAAAAACCTCCTGAACCCATTAGAAATAATGGGTTTTTAATTTCACCCTGCACTTTACACTGCATCTCCCTAAAAAATTAATGACATTAGGGTCTGTAACAATTGCAATTTCCCCCAATCCGGCCAGATTTTCCAAAATTCAGATAATACTCTTCCCTAACAGAATCAATCTCGCGCGATCATTTATCATTCCTCTTTTGCAAGGCGCACAGACCTCGCCAGTCTTCCAAATCCTGATCAGGTTTTTCGCAGCGGAACCTGGCATACAGCTCAATTCCTTGCCTGTCCTCCAGTATGTCAACCTGAATCCCCCTTTCCTGCAAAAGCGCTTCATTGCCTGCCGCGTTCGTTAGATCACCTACAACGACACGGCTAAAGCCTCTCATATAAATTAACGTCGTGCAGATATCACAGGGACTCAGACTGGTAAAAAGGGTTGTCCGGCTAAAGTCTATCCGGCCGGCATCTCGAATAGCGGAAGTTTCACCGTGATTATAAGGATGGTTTTCTTGAACCAGAGTGTTGTGGCCCTTTCCTACAATTTGTCTTGTCGAATTATCTATTATCACGGCGCCAATGGGACAGCCGCTTTCATCATAGCTCTTTTGTGCAAGCAACACGGCAACACGCATAAAATCAGCATCTGTCAGCCCACGCACAAAGTCATTGTCCATTAAAACCGGCAGGCTTTTGGTCGGCATATGCGCTATCGCAGTTAATACTTCTGCACTTTTCTCTGTGCGCTTATTCAGGAGTGTCTTCATATTAGGTTCTCAGAAAATTTATCTACGCTGAAGGAAAGGCTCACGCCCGCCGCATCCAGACATAATAACTTATGCAACTCATAAGCATCTTTGCCAATTAATTGCTTGGGATGAGTTAAGCCGATTTTCTCCAAATCAGCTGAGATTGCTTTGCCAATATTAGGCAAATCAGTCATTTTTGAAATACTTGATTTCATCAAATATGACGGCTTATCAGGCGATGATTTCCGTAACAATTTCAGTTTTCACTGAATTGGCGATAAAACATTGGTCATGAGATTGATGATGCATTTTTTCAAGTTGCTCCATTGTCGGCTTTTTATCACCTGAAAATTGAATATTAGGCCTGAGTGTGACTTTAGTCATTGAAATTTTACCATCA
>DATBNI010000163.1:0-4175 GCA_036554425.1 Psychromonas sp. | reverse complement strand
ATCATACCGATCATCACACCACCTATAATACGCCATGAAGCAATACCGGTAATGACGATAAATGCCCCGCCGATTAAAATAGCCAGTGTAGATACTTCCCCAATACTGCCCTGCATATTGCCCAAGAAGGCATCCATCCAGGTCACCCCTGATTGTGCAACTGCGTCTAAACCACCTTGCGCAGCCATACTCAAAGGTGTAGCCCCAGAGAAACCGTCAACAGCAGTCCAAACCGCATCACCTGATATATTAGTAGGGTATGCAAAGAATAGAAAAGCACGGCCGGCTAATGCGGGATTCAGGAAGTTACGCCCTGTCCCACCAAAGATCTCTTTCGCCACAACAACACCAAAGGTAATACCTAAAGCAACTTGCCAAAGCGGAATGGTAGCAGGGAGAATCAATGCAAAGAGTACCGATGAGACGAAGAATCCTTCGTTTACTTCGTGTTTACGCACACTGGCAAACAGGACTTCCCAGAAACCACCCACCAAAAAGGTGACCGCATAAATGGGTACAAAGTACATTGCACCAAAGAGAATGTTATCCAACAGACCCGCACCGGAGCCCATCGTCACCCCCAGCATATCTAAAATAGCAACACGCCAATCATCTATCGCGGAAAATCCACCCACTATAGCTGTATTTGCCTGTGCACCGGTATTGTACATACCAAAAAACATAACCGGGAAAGTGGCTAGCCAGACAAAGATCATAATACGTTTCAGATCAATGCCGTCACGCACATGGGTAATGCCTTTAGTGACATGCCCTGGTGTATATAAAAAAGTGGCTGCCGCTTCGTACAGGGCGTACCATTTTGCATAGCGCCCCCCCGACTCAAAATGCGGTTCCATTTGTTCAATTATATGCTTCAGATTCATTATTAGCCTTCCTTCTCAATTTTGCTTAGGCTCGCACGCAACACAGAACCATAATCATATTTACCGGGGCAAACATAAGTACATAATGCTAAATCTTCTTCATCTAACTCTAAACAGCCTAATGTCTGAGCACCGTCAGTATCACCGACGATCAAGTCACGCAGTAACATGGTCGGTAAAATATCCAGCGGCATAATCCGCTCATATTGACCGATCGGCACCATCGCACGTTTACTACCGCCTGTTGTTGTCGTAAAAGCAAAGGATTTTGCTTTGTTGAGCGCAGAGATAAAAACATTAGAGACAGAATGTTTATTACTACCGGGAACACCCCAACCAAATAACTCTTTCTCGTAGCCTTCAGCTAAAGCAGAGATTTGATTATGGTAACGTCCCAAGTATGCATGTGCAGCTGTTGCTGTCACACCGCATAAAACAGAACCGGAGATCACCCGCACTTCGTCATCAATTAATTCATTTTCAGTCAATTGCTCAATTGAAGCACCATAATGGGTACGTAATAAGCGCGGCTTTTTCACCGCCGGACCTGCGAGTGAAATAACTTTATTGGTATAAAGTTCACCTGTAGTAAATAACATACCAAAGGCAATAACATCCTGGTAATTAATTGACCAAACTTGTTTAACAAAAGACACAGGATCGATAAAATGAATATGAGTGCCGGCTAAACCTGCCGGGTGAACACCAGAAAACAGCTTTTCTTCAACATTCACTAATTCAGATTTGGGTAGGTTAGTTTCACCCTTACAAACATAAACCTTGCCAGCCGTTAATTGTGATAACAATGCTAAGCCGTCGGTAAAAGCCTGCTTTTGGGTGTTAATAATTAATTCAGCATCAGCAGCCAATGGGTTAGTATCCATTGCGGTCACAAAAATTGAAACCGGCTCAGCATCAACTGCAGGTATTTTACTGAAAGGGCGAGTGCGCAGCGCTGTCCAGGCACCGGAATCAATTAAATTCCTAACGATATCAGCGCGTCCAACATTTTTAAGTTGTGTACTTTCATATTTAGGAAAAGAGATACTTTCTTGACCTTCTATAGAAACAACAACTGATTGTAAAACACGTTGTTCACCGCGATTAATTTCTTTAACTGTACCGGATGCCGGAGAGGTAAAGTGCACGCCGGAATTCTTTTTATCACTAAAAAGAATTTGACCCTTTTTGACAGTATCGCCAACCTTAACTGCCATAAATGGACGCATTCCTACATATTCTTCACCCAGAATCGCAATTTCAGTGATCTTTGGACCATCATGAATAACCTGTTCTGGTGTGCCGGCGATAGGGAGATCCAGTCCTTTTTTTATAGTAATCATATTCTCTTGCACTATGTAAACGGGAAGGGAAGTTAATTGCCTTTCGGCATAAAAACATTACATGCTGTATGATTTTTTTAAAAAATAACAATCATTTAACATGAAGACGAAAAAATTCTGACATATAGTAACATTAGAGGGGAGACATTTGCCATATCAAAAGATGAGGTTAGCCACTCTAGTTCAAATTTTTTGTAAAAAAAATTTACAAAAAAACATTTTTTTTAACATTATTAAAATAATTATTTAGGTGTATTTTGAATACACAAAATAATGTCATTTACCACCACCTAAACAATTTGCCGAATCTGGCGATACTTGGTTTTTTGCTTTCCATTGAGTTGGCGTCATAGTATGTAAAGCAAGTGCGTGCACCGGGCCTGCTAATTCATCCTTTAACAGGGTATTTATCAGACGATGACGAGCAATCAAAGGCATACCTTCGAATTCGAGACTCACTAACGTCACTTTAAAATGCGTTTCAGAATTAGCAGGTACAGAATGACGATGACTTTCATTCTCGACCTGTAAAAATTCCAAGCGCATATTATCCCTGATTTTTTTTTCAATGATTGTTTGGACCTTCATGTTAATTCTCCTTTTTAGATATATACCCAAATTACTTGAAAATGCATCTTAAAGTAATTTGGGTATATAGTAAGAAAGATAACAAAGAGCAGCAAATTTAGTAAGCGATTTTAATCCAATAATTTTTGCAGGTGAGAGATGTCGAATAAAACTATTTCTTTAAATCTGGGGATCACAAAAGTATTCCCATGCGCCTATCTCGAAAACCAAACAGAGCAACTGATCCTGCTGATTGATCCGCAAGACAATGCTCAGCATTATTACCCGACTCTTTTAGCCAACGGTTTTAGGCGCAGTGGTGAGCAAGTTTATCGCCCAAACTGTGAACACTGCCAGGCATGTCAATCGCTACGAATAAACACTTTCAATTTTAACAAATCACGTAGCCAAAAACGCCTATTAAATAAAAATAGCGCCTTTACTACCAAAATAAGCCCACACTTGAGACCTTGTTATTATGCGCTGTACCAACGCTATATTACCCGTATTCATCCCGATGGGCCTATGTTTCCGGCTTCTAAAAGACAATATGAGGAATTTATAACCTCTACCTGGAGCAAATCTATTTTTATTGAAATATATGATAGGGAAAAACTCATTGCAGTGAGCGTAACTGATTTATTAAGTGCAGAAAAGAGTAAAGCCTGGAGTGCATTATACTGTTTTTATGACCCAGACTATCGATCGCATTCCCTTGGGAAATTTGCAGTTTTATGCCAATTACAATTAGCTCTGGCGCATCAAGTTGAGTGGTTATATTTAGGCTATTATGTAAAAAACAGCCAAAAGATGAATTACAAATCACAGTTTCGGCCCCATCAACGCTTTATTGACCGACACTGGATTGATTTTAATTGAACTATCCTATGACTTTTCTCAGCTAATTTGGCGATATATTTACATTTATGGGCTTAATAAATAAACAACAATACTTTACCATAGCCTATAATTCTGGCATTATGCGCCGATTGAAATTAGCTCTATATAAAATACAAAGGATCCATCGCCAATGGCAAAAGAAGATAGTATTGAAATGCAAGGCACGATCATAGACACCTTGCCTAACACAATGTTCCGTGTAGAGTTAGAAAACGGACATATTGTTACAGCGCATATCTCAGGTAAAATGCGTAAAAACTACATCCGCATTCTGACTGGCGACAAAGTAACAGTTCAACTTACACCTTACGATTTATCTAAAGGTCGCATTGTATTCCGTGCTCGTTAATATATTACCTTGTTCAGTAGGCGGTTTTTATTTACTGCAATACATAAAAAAACCAGCTTTAAGCTGGTTTTTTGTTTTTTGCAGTAAATATTATGTCAGCGCCAGAGTTTTGGCATAACTAAAACTGATATC
>DATBNI010000160.1:0-10994 GCA_036554425.1 Psychromonas sp. | reverse complement strand
TGTAAGTTAAATACTCATTGCCTATTTCAGCAGTTTATAATTTGAACTGATTATATTTTTGCTTGCGGTATTTTTTTTCACAGATATCACAACGTTTAGTTGTCACATTTTCCTGCAATTTTTCTATCGCAATTTCTGCTTCACAATCTGAACAAAACCCATATAAACCTAAGTCAATATCATTTAACGAAGCATCAATACTTTTAATCTCGGTTGTCTTATGCGCCAGTGATGAAATATCGAGTTTCGAGGTTAATTCAACTAATTGGTCATTTGATAATTTTTGTAATTGTTTCGCAGCCAGCTTATGCCCGGCATGATTTGAGTTCAGCAGTATTTCTGAAACCTCATTGCGTAACTTTTCGAGGGACGATAGAAGCTGTGCTTGGAAGATTTTTAATTGTGTATCATCAATATGTACCATCTATTATGTCCTGTTTACTAACCATGTTGGCCATACTAGAGGCAAGTTGCCGGTACGCTTATGATTTGTGTCAATTTATTTCCTGAATTTAAAATGAACTCTGCGACATTTGATATGGATCACTTTTTACGTTAACAAGTGCCACTATGATTACGTACTATGTTTTAAATCTGTTAGTTCCCGTCACTCGAGCATAACTAGTTCTATATATTTGATACGACTCTGTTAGAATAAAATGGAATATCAAATCTAAAAATTTTTTCTATAACTAATGGCTTTTATATGAAATTACAACAATTACGTTATATCGTCGAAGTGTTAAATAATAATCTGAATGTTTCTGCAACCGCTGAAAATTTGTACACTTCGCAGCCCGGGATAAGTAAGCAGGTTCGCATGCTGGAAGATGAGTTGGGGATTCAAGTTTTTGAACGAAGCGGAAAACATTTAACCAAGGTAACCCCTGCGGGACAAGAGATCATTCGTTATGCCTCGCAGATATTAGGTAAAGTTGAAAGTATCAAAGCCATTGCCTGCCAATATACTCAGCCGGATCAGGGAACGTTAAATATTGCCACTACCCATACTCAAGCGCGTTACGCTTTACCGGATGTTATTCAAGGTTTTATAAAACGTTATCCAAAAGTATCGCTGCATATGCACCAGGGAACCCCGACGCAGATAAGCGAGTCGGTCGCCAAAGGTAAAACCGATTTTGCGATCGCAACCGAAGCACTGCATCTCTATCAAGATTTGATTATGCTGCCCTGTTATCATTGGAATCGTTCGGTGATTGTACCTAAAAACCACCCCCTGGCGAATATTAAAGATATTGGGATTGCCGATATTGCCCAGTACCCGATTGTGACTTATGTTTTTGGTTTTACCGGTCGTTCGGAGTTAGATGAAGCCTTTAACTCTGCGGGTTTTAAACCTAATGTTGTCTTTACTGCAACAGATGCCGATGTGATTAAAACCTATGTTCGTTTAGGCTTGGGTGTTGGGGTGGTTGCCAGTATGGCTATCAATAAAGATGATGACGATTTCTGCGTGATTGATGCCCGTCATATTTTCAAATCAAGTACTACCAGTATTGGGTTTAGAAAGGGCTCTTTTTTACGTGATTATATGTATGATTTTATGGTTCGCTTTGCGCCCCATTTGAATCGTCCGCTAGTTGAAAAAGCAATCCAATTAAAATATAACGCTGAAGTCAGTCAATTATTTAAAGATATCGAACTGCCTGTCCGTTAATCCAGGCTTATCAAAGCTATGTCCGCATGAGATCGTCAACTATTTTTATTTGTTCAGTATTTCCAGGCAGGGTAAAATTTTACTTACCTTGTCAAAACACTCCTGATATTCAGCATCAACATTTGAATCAGCGACTAAGCCTCCTCCTGCCCAACAATAAATATGACCCTGATGACAGAGTAAGGTTCTAATGGCAATATTTGTATCTGTTTGCCCATTGCCATTAATATAACCAATGCTGCCGCAATAAATTTGTCTGTTATGTGGCTCTAATTCGGCTATTATTTCCATCGCGCGTATTTTCGGTGCGCCTGTAATTGAACCGCCGGGAAAGCATGCGCGTAATAAATCTTCACTACTGTGAATGCTGTCCAATTGACCCACAACTGTGCTCACTAAATGGTGCACTGCAGGAAAACTTTCTATCTCAAAGAGCTTAGGCACAGCGACACTGCCGGGAGTACAGACCCGGCCAATATCATTGCGCAAAAGATCCACAATCATTAAGTTTTCTGAGCGATCTTTTTCAGAGTCTAATAAGGCTTTTTTGCTCATTTGATCAGTGACGAAATCATTAAAACGCGGTCTTGTTCCTTTGATGGGTTTAGTTTCAACAATGTTATGATGTAATTTTATGAAACGTTCAGGGGACAGTGAGATAATTGCCTGTGCGGGTAAACGTATAAACGCGGCAAAAGGAGGGCGGTTCTCTGCCAGCAGTGCCTGGTAAGCCTGATATTCATCTCCGTGGTAACTTGCCTGAAAGCGTTGCGCCAGATTAACCTGATAGCAATCACCTGCGAGTATATATTCCTGTATGTCAGCAAACTTATCCGCATATTGTGATTTGCTCATATTTGCTTGCCAGGATGACAATAATTTAAAATTTTCGTTGTCTGTTTTTACATTTTGTTCTTTTAACCAAGCAAATCTTTGTTGCCATAACGACTGAATGTTTGCACTGCATTGTTTAATTTGATGGACAACTAAAAAATTTTGTTTATTTTTATTATCAATGAGCAATGCCCAGTCATAAAAACCCACGGCCATTTCAGGCAATTCGAGCGTCTCCGGTTTATGCGCATTGTTGATATCTTCAAAATTATTGCCCAGTCCATAGGCATAATAACCTAATACGCCTCCGGTAAAGGGAATATCTGTCTCGATTGGATTATCATGAAATAATTCTTGGCGCAGGTTTTGTTGCAAGGACAGCGGATCAGAACTATCGCTGATAGTTTTGTCACCCTGTGTTATGGTGCTGATCCCTTGATATGTGACCATATTTGCAACGGGCTGTGCACTGATAATCGACCATCTGCTGTCAATATGTTCGGTGCTGGCTGATTCAAGCAAAACCGCCCAATCTAAGCCGGCTATCTGCGCTTTTATATTGGTAAGTTCAGTAATGGTTAATGAGATAGGCTGTATTAATATAGTTGAATTAGTATTAGTCATATTTTTTAGAATTCAGTCAACAGTTTTGTAACAAATGTTTTGGTGGATATGGTGTTACAGATTACCATTCTCTGTATTATATATCAGCCCTTTATACCCCTTCATTTATATTAACGGAGTTTTACATGACTATTATTAAGCAGCAGGATTTTGTCAACAGCGTTGCGAATGCATTACAGTTTATCTCTTACTATCACCCTCTTGATTTTATAGAAGCCATGCATAAGGCTTATCAGGCGGAGCAAAATCCGGCCGCAAAAGATGCTATTGCTCAGATTCTCATTAATTCTCGTATGTCCGCGGAAGGTAAACGCCCGATTTGTCAAGATACCGGCATTGTCACTGTTTTTGTCAAAATCGGAATGAAGGTGCAGTTTGAAGGGGAACTGACAGTACAAGAGTTGGTTGATGCCGGTGTCAGAAAGGCCTATACGGATCCGAGTAATCCTCTGCGTGCTTCAATTGTTGCCGATCCGGTCGGCGCGCGTAAAAATACCGGGGATAACACCCCCTCGGTTGTTCATGTCGAGATGGTGACGGGCAATAAAGTGGAAGTGATGGTCGCGGCAAAAGGCGGTGGCTCGGAAAACAAATCAAAAATGGTGATGTTAAACCCGTCGGATTCAATTGCTGACTGGGTAGAAAAAACCGTGCCCAGCATGGGGGCAGGTTGGTGCCCGCCTGGTATGCTGGGGATCGGCATAGGCGGGACGGCAGAAAAAGCGGCGGTAATGGCTAAAGAGTCATTAATGGAAGCTGTGGATATTTTTGATTTACAAGAAAAAGCTAAAAATAATCCTGAACAGTTAAATGCAGATGAAAAACTGCGCTTAGACATTATGCAACGGGTTAATGCGCTCGGTATTGGTGCACAGGGTCTAGGCGGGTTAACCACTGTACTTGATATTAAAATTAAAAGTTGCCCAACCCATGCAGCATCACTGCCTGTGGTGATGATTCCTAATTGCGCCGCAACCAGACACGCGCATTTTAAACTTGACGGTAGCGGGGAAGCGGAGTTAGTCGCGCCAAAATTAAGTGACTGGCCTGAAATCACCCGGGAAGAAGGTAAAAATGTTCATCGAGTGAATGTTAATAATCTCAGTAAAGCCGATATGGCTTCCTGGAAAAGTGGTGATTCTCTTCTCTTGTCAGGCAAAATATTAACCGGTCGAGATGCCGCCCACAAACGTATCCACTCTCTGATAAGTTCCGGAGAGGGATTACCTGAAGGCGTTGACTTTAATGGACGATTTATTTATTACGTCGGACCCGTTGATGCTGTAAGAGATGAAGTAGTCGGCCCTGCGGGTCCAACCACAGCAACAAGAATGGATAAATATACCGACTTTATGCTCGAAAAAACCGGGTTACTGGGTATGATAGGGAAATCTGAACGCGGCCAACAGACGGTTGACTCGATAGCCAAACATAAGTCTGTCTATTTAATGGCTGTTGGCGGCGCTGCTTATTTAGTTTCTAAGGCAATAAAAAAATCCCGAGTGGTCGCTTTTGCTGATTTAGGCATGGAAGCTATTTATGAATTTGATGTCGAAGACATGCCTGTTACCGTTGCTGTAGATAGTCAAGGTAATAATGTACATGAGCAGGGACCTGCCATCTGGAAAGTTAAAATAGAAGAGATTGCTAATAAATTAGCTTAATAGTTACGTTTTTTATTGATTGAAAAGTCAGTGATGGTATAACACGATATACAAAGATAACGCTAAATATACGCAAGGAACAATTATGTTTGAACAAGTTAGTATGGCGCCGGCTGATCCCATCTTAGGATTAACGGATGCCTTTAAAGAAGATCCGCGCAGTGAAAAAATAAATTTGGGTGTTGGGATTTATAAAAATGAAAGTGGACAAACCCCCATTTTAGCGACCGTTAAAGAAGCCGAAAAACGCCTGCTAGCGGAAGAGACGACAAAAAGTTATTTGAGCATTGAAGGGCTTGCCGCCTACGGCCTTGCGGTTCAAAAGCTGTTGTTTGGTCAGGATTCTGAAATTATACAATCACATCGGGCACGTACCGCACAGGTTCCAGGTGGAACCGGCGCACTGCGTACCGCCGCTGATTTTGCTGTCAAAAAACTGGGCATAAAAAAAATATGGGTGAGTAATCCAACCTGGGCAAATCATGGCAATGTTTTTAAGACGGCAGGCCTTGATGTGGTCAGCTATGACTATTACAACGCAGAAAATAAAGACTTAGATTTCGATGCTATGCTGGCCTCATTACAAGCTGTTGAAGCGGGTGATTTAGTGCTTTTTCATGGCTGCTGCCATAATCCCACCGGGATCGATCCAAGTTTGGAACAATGGGAAGTTTTAGCTAAGTTGACTGCCGATTTAGGTGCTATTCCATTTTTTGATTTTGCTTACCAGGGGTTTGCAAAAGGTGTTGAAGAAGATGCTCAGGGACTGCGAATCTTTGCTCAATATAATAAAGAATTATTAGTTGCCAACTCATTTTCTAAAAACTTCGGTTTATATAATGAACGCGTGGGTGGCATCACTTTGGTCGCAGAAGATAGCGATATTGCGGAGTCTGCATTTAGTCAAATTAAATCAGGAATACGTTCAAATTACTCCAATCCTCCGGTTCACGGTGCTGCTATTGTAACCACTATTCTTAATGATCCTGATCTTTATCAACAGTGGGATAAAGAAGTTGCCGATATGCGCGATCGTATTAAAGAGATGCGTGAATTGTTTGTCAGCACGTTGAAAGAGAAGGGCGTTACAAAGGATTACAGCTTTATCAGCCGTCAGAATGGTATGTTTTCTTTCTCCGGTTTGTCTGTTGAACAGGTAAATCGTTTAAAAGAAGAGTTCGCTGTTTATATTGTCGGTTCAGGTCGTATCTCTGTCGCCGGTATGACTAAAGATAATATGCAACCTTTATGTGATGCGCTCGTTAAAGTAATTTAACCTAAATTGGTCAATATTAAGATAAGGTTGTTCAGGCAGCCTTATCTTGTTTTTTTCCAATATATCTGGGTTTAAAAAATCATGAGTAGTCGAATTATAGAAAGTTTATTGTTTCTTGATAATCTTAAAAAAATCCCGCTTGCAGTAGAGGACCTTAATTGTCTTTTTACTACTAAATCATTTAAAACCGAATTGTTAAAACAGATAAGTGCTGCTAAAAAACGTATTTATCTGACAGTTCTTTACCTTGAAAATGATCAGGCGGGCGAAGAAATTTTATTAGCTTTATATCAAGCTAAAAAAAATAGACCATCATTAGATGTGGTTGTTTGTGTTGATTTTCATCGCGCACAACGTGGCTTAATTGGGGCTGATAAAGCGGCGTCTACGAATGCAATCTGGTACCAGGAAGTGGCTAAAGTAGAAGGACTTGGTGTCAAAATTATTGGCATCCCGGTTAAACGTAAAGAACTGTTCGGTGTACAGCATTTAAAAGGTTTTATTTTTGACGACCAAGTACTCTACAGCGGCGCAAGTTTAAATAATATCTATTTGAATAACCAGGATAAATACCGTCTGGATCGTTATTGGTTAATAAAAAACAATGAATTAGCCGACTCTCTGGTCAGTTTTTTACAAGAGCAATTTTTAAGCACAAATGCGGTGGCAACACTCAACACAGAGCGCATAGCAGATTTCCAGTCTCTAAAATTAGCGCATAAAAAATTAACCCAAAACTTGAAAACTGCAGGTTATCAGTACGAGGGAGAAGCTTGTCAGGGGAAATTAGCGGTTATCCCGTTATTTGGATTGGGGGCTCGCAAAAATAATCTAAATCAAACGATTCGTAAAATATTTCAAAGCAGCCAGGAGGAGTTGATTTTATTTACCCCCTATTTTAATTTGCCAAACGCCATCGCACGTGACATTAATGCGTTATTAACGCGTGGCGTACAGCTTACTGTTGTGGTCGGAGATAAAACGGCGAATGACTTTTATATCCCGGATGATAAACCCTTTAAAACTATCGGTACGCTACCCTATCTTTATGAAAGTAATATTAAAAAGTTTGCTAAAAAATATCAGCAGTCAATTGATAAAGGGCAATTGAATATTCATCTTTGGAAAGATCAACATAACAGTTTTCATCTTAAAGGGCTCTATGCCGATCAACGTTTTGCAATGTTAACCGGGCACAATCTGAACCCGCGCGCATGGCGTTTAGATCTGGAAAATGCCCTGCTAATTGACGATCCCAAACAACAGATTAAAGGTCTACTGGATAAAGAACTTTCCGGAATATTAGCAAATACCCGGAAAATAAAACACTTCAATGAGATTGAAGATATGGCCGATTATCCCGAAAATGTTAAAAAAATTCTTATTCGCATGCGCAGGTTCAAAGCGGACAGATTGGTAAAAGGCCTGCTTTAGTCATCCCGGCAGGTTATAGCCTTCCTTAAGTTGCTCTTGGCAAGCATATTGATTAAGCTTGCCAAGCTCAACTTAACTAAAAGGGTTCAGACATTAAATTGAGCTGAACGGGCGATTTTTAAGCAGTTGCAGCTTAATTGTCAAATAGCTGTTGTAATCTCTGTTCCATTACGTATAATTCGGTTCATCAAGTTACCTAAATACTTGATAACAGTGACAATGGTAGGCTTCTTGGTTCCTCGCATTGATAACTTGTTAACCTGGTCAGAGCCGGAAGGCAGCAGCCACAGCAAGTGATTCAAGTGCCGAGGGTTTGCTGGGGAGTCTACCACCAATACTTCCTCTATAATCATTCTTAGTGTCCCAAAGGTCTAATGATGACTCAATATCAATCCAGGTTTGATACTTCCTTGAAGAAAGAGCATTTCCACCCAAAATATTGGGGAACATGGTGTTTGCTGGGTTTATTATTTTTATTCAGTTATTTCCCCATCAAATGGCGAGATCGTTTTGCTGCGTTCATTGCTGATAAATTATATGATGCTAAATTTCTCAATAAACGAAAAAAAATTGCATTTGTCAATTTGGCACTGTGTTTCCCTGAATACACTCAGGTTGAAAAAGACGCGCTGATGCGTGAAAACTTCCGCTCGGTTGCGCAAATATTATTATCACTCGGTGAAATTGCTTTTCGTAGTCAAAATTTTTTAATTAATCGCGTCAATTTTATTGGTGAGCATTATATTAAAGAAGCCGAAGCACAGGATAAAGCCATTATTTTTTTGGCTCCACATTGTTACGGTGTTGATTTTGCCGGGGCAGCCGCCGTCTCTGCAAGAGGTCACCCGTTATCAAGTATGTTTAAGGATTATGGCAATCCGATCTTTGACTGGTTTGTAACAGGTTATCGCACTCGTTTTACCAAGCTCGCTGGAAAGGGAACCCTGTATCATAGATCCGAGGGGTTGAAACCGGCGATTAAAAGTTTACGAGATAAAGCACATTTTTATTATTTACCCGATGAGGATCATGGTCGTGAAAACAGTATTTTCAGCGATTTTTATGGCACTAAAAAAGCCACTCTTCCGGTTATTGGGCGCCTGGCTAAATTGGGGCGTGCTGTGGTCATTCCGATTTACACCTCATACAACGCAAACACCTCAAAAATTGATGTAATTTGTCATGCCCCGTTGCAAAACCTCCTCGCTGGAGATGAACTGCAGCAAACCGAATTGATGAACCGTGCCATTGAAAAGCTGATAGATGAAAACAGAGCGCAGTATATGTGGACACTTAAGTTATTAAAAACCCGTCCTGAGGAAGGGAATAATATCTACAAATAATGTTTTTGAGGGGGCCGTTAAATATCCCCCTTTTTTCGTGCTCTTAGCAAGCTCACCATTAATTACCAGATATGAAGAGAGCGTCTTTTATTTACTGCGCATTGATTCGCTGTCCGGTGATACCTTTACTCTCATCACTCAATAAATACAGATAACTCGGCATGATTTCTTCTGCACTTTTTAATAAAGCGCTGTCCTCAGCAGGGTAAGCACTGGCGCGCATTTTCGTGCGTGTTGCCCCCGGATTAATGGCGTTAAAGCGTAATGAGCTATGCTCATATTCATCGGCTAACACCTGCATCATACCCTCGCTGGCAAACTTAGAAATACTATAGGCTCCCCAGTATGCTCTGCCGCTATGACCGACACTTGATGTTGTGAAAATAACCGATGCCTGCTGAGCCAGGCTTAGCACTGGAATTAACGATTTAGTTAATAAGAATTGAGATGTTAGGTTGGTTTGCATTACCTCATCCCAGGTAGATTTTTCCATTTGAGCGAAAGGCCCCAGTACACCTAACTGACTCGCGTTATGCACCAGTGCATCAAGTTTCCCATATTCACGTTTTACGGTATCGGCCAAGTCGCTATAATGCTCTTCGGTCGCCCCATTTAAATCAACGGGCAAAATAGCCGCTTGCTCTTTACCCTGTAACTCTATTTGGTCGTAAACCGCCTCTAATTTTTTGACTGTTTTGCCTAATAAGATGACTTTTGCACCCAGGTTTGCGCACTGTATAGCGAGCGTCTTACCAATACCCGCACCAGCCCCTGTAATTAGAATGACTTTTCCGCTTAAGGAGTCAGGTTGTGCTTTAAATTCCTTCATATTGTCTCGCATATGGTTAAATGAGCGGCAATCTTAACTTTATTTTAATAAAATACTCAATCTCTTTTGTGCCTGGCCGTGCTTTTTGTCATTATGTGGTCAATAAACTCAACAATAGGAACGAAATTTTGGAATTTTTAATCGAATATGGTTTGTTTTTCGCAAAAATAGTGACTTTCGCTATTGCTATCATTGCAGTAGTCGCTGCTGTTATTGCCCTCGCCAGTAAACAAAAAAACAAAAAAGGTGAATTACAACTGATTGACCTTTCAGAGCAACTAAAAGAAACAAAGAAAACCATTGAAGAAAAATTACTCACCCATCAGCAGTTAAAAGCGCGTCATAAACAAGACAAAAAAAATCAAAAAGAAACTGACAAAGCTGCAAAAAAAGCCGCCAAAGCGGGGCAGGTTGAAGACGGATTAGCGCAACTTTATGTGATCGATTTTAAAGGCAGCATTGATGCTAAAGAAGTGACCTCTCTGAGAGAGGAAATAACCGCTGTTTTAGGGGTGGCAACGGAGCAGGATGAAGTCTTTGTCCGTTTGGAAAGCGGCGGAGGCATGGTGCATGGTTACGGCCTTGCTGCTTCGCAACTGCAGCGATTAAAAGACCATCATATTCCCTTAACTATATCGGTTGATAAAGTCGCCGCCAGTGGGGGTTATATGATGGCCTGTGTTGCCGATAAAATCATTGCCGCACCCTTTGCCATTTTAGGGTCAATCGGTGTTATTGCGCAGATTCCTAACTTTAATAAATTATTAAAAAAGCACGACATAGAGTTTGAGCAATTAACCGCAGGTGAATACAAACGCACATTAACTATGTTTGGGAAAAATGACCAGGCGGGGCGTGATAAGTTTAAGCAGGAATTAGAGGAAACACATGATCTATTTAAACAATTTGTCACTCAACAACGCAGCCAAATTGATATTGATAAAGTGGCAACCGGTGAGCATTGGTATGGACTGCAGGCGATAGAGCGTAATTTAGTCGACCAAATATCCACCAGTGATGACTATTTATTAAGCCAGCTGGACAGCCGTCAGATCATTCAAATCAAGTACACCCAGCGTAAAAAATTGGCGGACAAAATCGGGCAGGCTGTCGCTGTTGCTTTAGAAAATAGTCTGTTAAAAATATTTCAAATGCAGTCTAATCAATTATTTAAGTGATCGTATTTTTTTTAAACGAATATAAAAGCGAACTTGAATAAAATAGACTTATTTGTCCAAAACAGTGCGTTTTTGAAAAAATAGGTTGCTATTCGATTAAAGTTTGGATTATATAAAAAGCAAATTCACTAGAA
>DATBNI010000124.1:0-4735 GCA_036554425.1 Psychromonas sp. | reverse complement strand
TATTGTTTTAATAGATACTTATAATGTTTTAAAAAACACTGAGGCAACGACCGTAAATGCCATATTAAGAACAGGTGCACAGCGTATCAGACCCGTGCTACTGACCACAGTAACCACTATTTTTGGCTTGATGCCCATGGTTTTAAAAGTTAACCTTGATTTTTTTACTCGCAGTATTGAGTTTGGTGCGCCCTCCACTCAGTGGTGGGCGCAACTGGCGACTGCGATTGCGGGAGGTTTAACCTTTGCAACCCTATTGACGCTTGTTTTGACACCTTGTTTATTAATGATTGGTGCTAACACATCAAAATACCTGCTTGCTTTAAAGTGCCGGGGAATCAAAAAAACAGTCGCTTAACGGATTCTTTTTGCCGCATATCCAGCCTAAATAAACCCAACTAACGAAGCACTTTAAGGCTGTTTGGGTATATAATGCCGGGTTAATTTTACCAAATGGAGAATAAAGAATGGATAGCCAAATATGCTAGAACAGTTTATCTATATTGCCGATATGATTGGCGTGTCCTCCTGTGCGGTTTCTGGTGTGCTGGTGGCAACAAGGTTACGCATGGATCCCTTTGGCATTATTGTTCTTGCTGGTGTGACTGGGATAGGGGGCGGCACACTGCGAGATATGATGATGGGGGCAACGCCCGTTTTTTGGATTGTTGATAATAATTATATCTATGTGATTTTAACGACTGCTCTTTTAACTGTTTTCTGGTTAAAGCATATTCATCGAGCCCCCCCATATCTGTTAATCATATTGGATGCCTTTGGCCTGGCAATATTTACTATTGTCGGTGCACAAAAAGCATTAGCATTAGGTTTTAGCGGACCTGTCGCCATTGGCATGGGATGTATAACCGGGGTAGTGGGCGGTATGATTAGGGATTTGTTAAGTGGTCAAATACCCTTTGTTTTACAAAAAGAAATTTATGCAACAGCCTCTATCTTGGGTGGGGTATTATTTGTGTTATGCAGCTATTTTGAATTTACACCCATTTTAGCCATGAGCATCGCAATCAGCGGCACATTATCATTGCGCTTGAGTGCTATTTATTGGCACCTTTCCCTGCCCGTCTTTACGACGGACAGAGAAGCCTGATGAGTAAGGTTTCACTAAGAGCAGAGTAAAGCCTTTACTTAACCAGCGGGTATCCTAATTGTTTCCATAAAATCATATGCCCGTTTAAGTCGATAAGTTTTGTAAATCCCAACTCCTGCAAAGTGCTTGCTGCAATTTCCGCGCGCCTTCCGGAGTGGCAATAAAGAATCACTTGCTGGTCTTTATAAGCCATTATCTTATCCTTGTATTGGCGTAATAGGTCATAGGGGATGTTAATTGCGCCTTCAATATGTCCCTGGGTATATTCATCTTCTGTTCGCACATCAATAATAATCAACAACTTTTCATTTTGTATCTGTTTGATAAGTTGTTGTGGTTCGATTTGTGAAACTTGTGCGTGACAAAAGCTGCTAAACAACAATAAAATTGCCACTTTAATAATATTTTTGCTGGTCATTGTATTTTCCTCTTATCTGTTTTGGCTAATTCAGCACTGTCATCAGAATAACAAAGTGGCAGAATGCCTATATTTAAGAATAAGCACAATGCAAACTATCCTGTGGGGGATATTTAATGAACAATATTCATTAAATATTAATGCATTTTTGCGGACTGATTGATAATATATTAAGCATAGGTGTTTAAACAGGTGTTGTAATGGAAGTAGTACAAGATTCAAAACAGTTGGTGGATTGGTTCCGTAGTTCGGCCCCTTATATTAATGCGCACAGGGGCAAAACCTTTGTGTTGATGCTGGGGGGGGAAGCCTTAGAAACAGACAATTTCCAGCATATCATTAATGATATAGCATTATTAAACAGTTTGGGAGTGAAGCTTGTTTTAGTCCATGGTGTGCGTCCGCAAATCCAAAAACAGTTAGATTTGCACGGACATACTAGCCAATTTGCCGATGATTTGCGTATTACCGACGACAAAAGCCTGACCCTGATCAAGCAGGCTGTTGGTGCGGTGCAGATTGAATTACAAGCACGGCTATCAATGGGCTTGACTAACTCCCCCATGCAGGGCGCAGCGATCCGAACTGTGATTAGTAATGTGGTGACTGCACAGCCAATAGGCATCAAAGATGGTATCGATTTCTGCCATGCAGGCAAGGTCAGAAAAATTGATGTTGTGGGCATCAGAACACAACTTGCAGCAGGCGCTATTCCCGTTATTTCACCCCTTGGTTATTCCGTTACGGGTGAGGTGTTTAATCTCCTGGCTGAAGAAGTGGCCACACAGGTAGCAGTCGGCTTACAAGCTGATAAATTAATTGGTTTTTGCTCTAATATCGGGGTGCTGGATGAGCAGGGGCAGGTGATTACTGAATTATTACCTGAACAAGCGCAACAGCATGTTGATTTAATGGAGCAGGAGGCTGGACAGGCTTCGGGTACATTACGTTTTTTACGTGCGGCGCTGGCAGCCTGTAAAGCCGGTGTGGCACGCAGTCATTTGATCAGTTATTACGAAGATGGCGCTTTATTAAAAGAGCTCTTTACTCGGGATGGGGTCGGCTCCCAGATAGTAAAAGAGAGTTATGAGAAAATAAGAACAGCCACAATAGATGATATTGGCGGCCTGTTGGAACTGATAGAGCCGTTGGAGCAGCAGGGTATTTTAGTCAAACGTTCGCGTGAACTATTAGAGAATGAAATTGAATATTTTCAAATTGTAGAGCGGGACGGCATGGTCATTGGCTGTGCTGCACTCTACCCCTTCGCGGATGAAAAAATGGGTGAACTGGCTTGTTTGGTCAGTCACCCTGAATACCGGAGAAGTGCAAGGGCGGATAACCTGGTTGCGCATATCGAGCGCAAAGCAAGAAAACTGGGTTTGGAATCTGTTTTTGTTTTGACCACACAGAGTATTCATTGGTTTCGGGAACGGGGATTTGAATTTGCAGATCTCAGCCAGTTACCTGCCGCTAAAAAAGAGCTCTACAATCTTAAGCGCAACTCTAGAATCCTAATACATAACATACGCTAACTTTATTGTTTATAACAAAAAGCCCCGTTTACAATGCGTAAACGGGGCTTTTTGTATGATCAACAGAGGTTATTTTTTATGCTTACATTTACCGTCAACTGATTCACCAAACAGGTAAAGGCTGTGATGGGTTAACTTGATGCCGTACTTTTCTGCAATGAGCATTTGCTGACTTTCTATTAGATCATCATTAAATTCAATCACCTCTCCACAAGTTAGACAAACAAGGTGATCATGATGCTCTTGATTGGCAAGTTCAAAGACGGATTTTCCACCTTCAAAATGATGGCGAGTGACTATTCCAGCATCGTCAAATTGATTTAATACACGATAAACCGTCGCCACACCCACTTCATCGCCTTGTTCGAGTAGTTTTTTGTAGAGATCTTCCGCACTAATGTGTTGATTCTCAGGTCGTTGCAATAAACCCAAAATCTTCACCCGTGGTGAGGTTATTTTTAGTCCGGCTTCTTTTAATGCATCATTTTCTATTGACATGCTGGATTCCTAGGGTTTGGGCTGCGAATAATTAATCTTCCAGTTCAGCAAGACACATTTCATCATAAACCTGCTTTGACCATTCTTTTACGCGAGTCGCGGTTAATTCAGGCTGACGATCTTCATCAATGCCGAGGCCGATTAAATGGTCATCATCAATTTGCGCTTTTGATGCTTCAAAATCATAACTGGCACTAGGCCAGTGACCCACGATAATAGCGCCCTTACTTTCTACTATGTCACCGAGTTGACCCATAGCGTCAAGAAAGTATTCAGCATAATCTTCCTGATCGCCACAACCAAAAATAGCCACTAACTTGTCGTTAAAATCAATCTCTTCTAATTCCGGGAAAAAATCATCCCAATCACACTGTGCTTCTCCATAGTACCAAGTTGGGATACCGAATATGAGCAGGCTATATTCAGCAATTTCTTCCTTGGTGCTTTTGGCTATATCTTTTACTTCAACTAATTTTTTACCTAACTCTTTTTGGATCATTTTAGCAACCGCTTCCGTGTTGCCCGTGTCACTACCAAAAAAAATACCTACGCTAGCCATAGTCGCTTACCTTTATTTATAAATTAAATTAATTGCTCATGAAGTAGCTGGTTAATTAACTCCCCACGGCTAATTTCCTGCTCTTGTGATAGCTTATTCAGTCTTTCAAATAATTCACTATCAACTTTTAACTCAATACGTTTTAAACCTTTCTGCTTGTCCCGTAGTACCTGCTTCTTTTTATTAATCTTAAGCTGAACTTGACGACAATACGGATTGCTTTTCGGCCTGCCTGGGCGTACCTCATCAGCAAAAAGATCGTGTGTTATGCGATCAAATGATTCTTTTGCCATTATTTTACCTAAAACTGCTATTTTTCTGCTAATAGGATCAACTAATAGAGAGATAACAAACCATTAGTTCAGTGTATTAGTATGTTTGTTTTGTGGCTAGCCTAAACCTCTGCTAGTCCAAACTATTTCGATAATTGCTTTGGCGATAAAACCTATGCAACCAAAAAAAAGCACAGCCCAAACCACTTGGCGACCAAATTTAGGAACATTACCGCGCTTTAATATATCTTGAATGGAAAGTCCGATTAATAAAAAAAGGAGGAGGTAAAATCCATAAAGACCAATTGTCTCAATCTGTTCAGTATATTCCTGTAACACATTAGC
>DATBNI010000116.1:0-12301 GCA_036554425.1 Psychromonas sp. | reverse complement strand
TGACTGTTTTATATGCAGCCTTGAAAAAAAGTTAATACTGTTTTAGCAGTCAACCATAGGCTGCTTTATAACAAATAGCTGGACACCAATAACAAATAGCTGGACACCCATTTAATTGACTAAATATTAATCCGCTTCTATTTTTTATTCAGGCACTGTTTTGAATGATTAGGAGCTTATTATGACGAAATCACGTGCAACACAGGTTTCCCTAGTTGATACGCCTTATTTTATGAATAATATCCCTGTTATTCACTTCTTCGAAGCCTGCTGAAGCTGTTCAAATTTATTCCCTAAAAATTTGTCATGGTATTTCCCGTTGTGTACGTCGTGCTTTTTTATGCGGCAAGGATAAGTTCAGCGGGCAGAGCTTTGAGCATCGCAGACCATGGATGTCCAGCAGAGCCCTTTGCGTGGGACTTTTTGAGCTTCTGTTTCTACAATTTAAGATGTAATTATTAATTTTTTTAGGTTTATATGCTATTACTATAATAAGTTAATGTAAGTGTAGTTGGGGTATGAAATCATTTTTATAGTGGGTTTCAGACGGAGGACAAAACAATGAAACTAGCAGAAATTGTAAAGCGTGGTTGGGATGCAGTCGGTTCTGGAGATTTTGATAAGTTGGTAGCTGATTATGTAGAGGACATGGTATTTATTATGCCAGGTCAAACTGACGTACTGAGTGGGCGGCAGGAATTTCGCACCGCTTTAAATGGCCTTGGAGAACTTCTGCCGCCAGGATTTGAAATTACTGGTTTACGTAATATTGAAGGGGTAAATGAAGTTGTTTCAATCGTTGAGTGGAAATCAGACAAGGTTTCAAGTTCTCAATTAACAGTCTTGTTTAAGTTCAATGGCGATAAAATATATGAAGAAAGGTGGTTCATAGACACTGAACAATGGAAAAGTGCATCATAAAGTAAGCAGTCGCATAATAAGTTGCCGCAGAGCCATGCGTTAGGAAACTAATACTGGATACCCATCTAATTGACTAAATATTAATCAGCTTCTATTTTTTATTCAGGCACTGTTTTGAATGATTAGGAGCGCATTATGACGCAATCTCGTGCAACACAGGTTTCCCTGGTTGGTACGCCTTTCTTTATCCCTGTTATTCACTTCTTCGAAGCCAGCTGAAGCTATTCAAATTTATTCTCTAAAAATTTGTCATTGTATTTCCCGTTGTGTTCGCCGTGCTTTTTTATGTGGCAAGGATAAGTTCAGCGGGCAGAGCTTTGAGCACCGCAGACAATAGATGGTCAAACGCCTCCATTTTTACTATAGATACCTGTACCTATGCCATTATGTCGAATCACTATCATCTAATCTTGCATGTTAATGAATTAGAAAACAGTGAGTTAACCGATGAAGAAGTTTGCCTGCATTGGAGCCGCCTTTATTCAATGTCTACGTTGGTGAGCCAATGGCAAGCGGGGGCAGGGTTATCCGAGGGGAAATCATTGATGGTAAAAACGGACATTAATAGATGGCGGGAAAGGTTAATGGATATCTCTTGGTTGATGCGCAGTATTAATGAATTTATCGCGCGTAAAGCGAACAAAGAAGATAATTGCGCCGGTCGATTTTATTCGCTGCCATTCATAGCACTCACCCTTCGGGTCAGCTAAAGCTGTTCAAATATTTTCCTGAAATATTTGTGGGAGGGGCGTTTTAAATAGCAGGCACTATTAGGTGAAAATGCGTTGCTTACCTGAAGGATTACGTTGATTTAAACCTAATATGCGCCTATGCATCTGAGGTACTTTAACACGCGTTAAATTCAGCCGATCGAACCATTTAACGTGCTGTTCATGAGATTTTGCTCGCCATCTTAATAAATCATTTAAATGCTGCTTACCAGGGTTGAGATTTATAAGTTTTTGCATTAAATGATAGCTATTTAAATTAATGGATGTCCAGCAGAACTCTATTTAACCACTAGCACGGGACATTCAGCTTTATTGGTAATAGCTTCAGCAACATTTTCATTCAAAAAATGAGAGATTCCTGATCTGCCATGGCTGGCAATAACCACCATACCGATGTCGCCGCTATTGGCCTCTGCCAAAATTTCAGCAATGGCATCACCACGTCGAATAACGGTTTCAATCTTTAATTTTGTATTGAGCTGCTCCAATAATTCATGCATTCGGCTCGCTGCATCTTCCTCCATGCTTTTTGCCAACTCTTCCGGTGTAATCGCAAGAATCATGTAATTCTCATTACCAAGAGGTTGATCCACAACGTGTAAGATACGAAGACCCACATGATATAAGTTTGCCATTTCAATGGCATATCTCAACGCATGTGACGCCGTATCAGAAAAGTCGGTAGGCCATAAAATATTACCTGTGCGCATTTTATTCTCCTCAATGCAGAGTGTGCGTTTGCAATGACATTGAATACCTTATTCCAAACACACTCGGTACCATTTAAACAATTTAAGTATAGCCAGTATTTATGGCTCACTTAACGATCAACACCAAAATATTCAGAGAGATAGTCTAAGACAAGCTGTTGATTTTCTTCGTCAAGTCTATCCATTTCCTGCTCCTTCACCATCCATTCTAAGGTTTTCTCCCATCGATAACGATCCAAGCCTTGTTGTACGACCAATTTAATAGAATGACACACGGAGCAAGTATAAAAGACTTGGTCTCGACCCTTGCCCTCAGGCAGTAACGCTAAATCAGGATCCTCTTCATTAATTAAAACTTTAGGTGCTGTTTCTCCTTTAATAGAGCCGGGCGGTAATGCTATAGGATTGTCGGATTGTAACCGTAACCAGGCTATAATAGCCGCACGGTCAGCTTTACTTTTTATACCAGGAAAGGTCATTGCTGTTCCGGGAATCATTTGTGATGGATTTTGTATAAATTGATCGAGCTTCTCAAAACTCCAATTCCCCTTTTGCTCAGTGAAAGCCGCGCTATAGTTATAATCCTTTTTCGATGCTATCTCTCGCCCCAAAATATTAAAGAGGTTGGGTCCTATCTTTGCCGGTTCACCTTTGCCAATAGAGTGACAAGCTTGGCAGCTAATTGATACTTTACTGCCTCTTTCAATATCTGCTGTCACCAATAAATCATTTAATTCATTGGCATAATGAATAGAAGGAAATAGACATAATAGGCAGATTAGGGTCAGACGGAGTTTGATTGCTTTCATTGTCGAGAGTAACCTTGTTTGTTGAGGTCAATTAAACACTGCCCATATGGGGAGTGTTTAATTGAAGGTTTCCTATGCTACAACCAGTGAAATACGGTGAAAAGTATTATTCAGATAGCCCTTTGGATTCCAGCTTATCGCGAAAGGTTGTGTAATGCCTTCGCTGTCAGTGGCACGCGCCCAAACTTCGTAATAGCCGGATAGAGGAAACGATAGGTCTGCACTCCAATGCTGCCATGCACCCTCATTTGCTGGCTTTTCTAGTTTGGCTTTTTGCCATGTTGCACCAAAATCATGGGAGACATGTACTTCTTTAACTTTTCGATCCCCCGCCCATGCATGGCCGCGAATACTGAGTTTTTTGTCATTAAACGTTTGTCCGGTTGCAGGGTAAGTAATGAGTGATTTTACGGGCATAGCTTCAATGATGACAAAATCTTTTTCATCCACTTTTTCACCTGGGGCTACTGGACGGTTAGGAATTCGATAAGCTGTGCCGGTCATTTTGGGGCCATCGTGGACAATGTCGCGTAAATAAATTCGTGTCAGCCATTTTTGAGAACAACTGCCCGGCCAGCCGGGAACAACCAGGCGAAGCGGCGCGCCATTCATTGGGTGGATCGGTTTTCCATTTTGTTCAAAAGCGATCAGTATATTTGGATCCATTGCTTTTTTAATTGGCACGCCGCGAGAGATGGCAAGCTTACCAGCCTTACCTGATAGATGAGTATCTGCGCCTACATGAGCGGTATAAATGACATTGTCTTTAATACCGGCTTCTTTAAGAACGTCAACTAAGCGAACCCCAGTCCATTCAGAGCAGGCAACTGCACCGTAACCCCACTGGTTACCTGAAGCTGGAGGGGAAAAAAATGCGCGGCCATTACCGCCACACTCAATAACTAGCTGCTTGGTTACAACTTCAAACTTATTCTTAAGATCTTTTATTGAAAGCGTCATAGGATGATCAACCAATCCATCAACGGTGAGGGTCCAGGTATCAACATCCATAGATGTGGGAGGGTTGCCATTATTGCGAATAAAGTGGCGACTTTGCGGGGTTATACGGTCATCCAACAAATGCGCGGCGGGCTCTGCGTTCACTGGACGATCATTGTGGATCGTAAGACCCTCTTTACCCAGAGCGGCATTGCCTTCAGTATCGTCCGCAAGTGCTATCGGTACTAACCCTTCAGCCATGTTTTTGTGAAAGGGAATAGCCGACACACCAAGCAAGGCCGTTATAGTCGCCAGGCTTGCACCTTGTAAAAAACGTCGCCGCTCATTGGGCTGTTCTATCAAAGTAGCATCTTCTGATTGTTCCGCTAGGGTGAAATTTTGATCCGGCAGTTTTGAATTATCGTCCATTTTATGCTCCAGAATGTCATGATAAAACCTTATAATTAAGTAAATTTAACCTTAGACCATTATCTTTTTTTTATCTAATAGAAAACTCAAAGGTCTGGTTAGAATGGCACTGCATTAAGCTATGGAAGATAAATCAAGTATTGGTTTTTGCCATCGGGAATAATGAAGTACCAAAGTACTCTCCAATTTATTTTAATCTATACCACCAGATTTATATGCCGATATTATGGCCTCATCACGGCATGTTGATTGGTTTGGTATCGTTGCAGAGTCAAGGGACTGTTTCGGCGCTGTTTCAGTGGTCTCTCTTTTTAATCACATAAAAACACTTGATGCTGTAAATTATCCCAAATAGTTGCATTTATTCCCTGTTCAACAAACTGACCTGAATAGCATCCATATCCACAGAATCAATCGATAATTCATACTGGATTTCCGTGTTAAAATATTATAAATGTTCCATAAACTGAATTAAAAATAATGTATGAAAAATTATTAGAGCCTATTAACGCCTTTTTAAAATGCACTACTCCTGATTCCTGGGTTGATCAAGCTAAAAAAGCAGAAAACTTACCCATTCTTCTTCGGGATCACTTGCTATGTGAATTAAAAGCTGCTCAAAGTGCAGTGTTTTTACTTAAACGTTATGCCTTAAGAGAAGAAGGGATAGAGCAACTGGCGGAGCTTGTTAAGCCTTATGAACAATTTGCTCATAAGCGTATCGGTAATCTGGAAACCCTTAAAGGTAAGAATATTTTATCAAAGTCGATTAAGGCACGTTCAGACTGTCCTTACGGTCAGGATATGGTCGATAAAATGCTTTTATTGATAAGAGAAGAATTACATCACTTTTATCAGGTATTAGAAATTATTGAAGCTAATAATATTCCTTATCAACCCATTCCTTCATCACGTTATGCAAAAGGGCTGTTAAAAAAGGTTCGCACTTATGAACCAGAAGCGCTGATTGATAAATTGATCATAGGTGCATTTATAGAAGCAAGATCTTGTGAGAGGTTTGCCAAAATAGCAGCACATTTAGATCCTGAAATAGGGAAGTTTTACCTGTCTCTACTTCGTTCAGAAGCGCGGCATTATCAAGATTATTTAGCATTAGCAGAGCATCTTTCAGGACAAGACATCACGGAGAGAATTGCTTTTTTTGCTGTTGTTGAAGCTGAACTCATTCAATCACCTGATGCTGATTTTAAATTCCATTCAGGAAAGCCAAACTTCAATGTATTGATTAACTGATTGTTTAAATTAGTTTGGAAATAAGGGGACTATTGGAATTGTTGCCCCAGTTCTTCGGCTTCCAATAAGATGTGTATAAATTCCGGTGCCAGGCAAATCCGAGTGGCTTAATAATTCATTAACCTTATGAATATCGGTTCCATTTTATGAGTATTAAACTGTATAAAATAATGCAGCTATTTAAACCAAACTTTTCCGCCTATCATTTTATAGGCAGGGGTGCCTCGTATTAGCATATCTCTAGCGAACACTGTTGCGCATTCAGGACAAGTACATTCTTCTGTTGTAAAATTTTTAGTAATCCGCTCTTTGAAGCATTTTATAAGAGCGCCTTTGCCGCCTTTTTTATATTTAAAAAGTTGATGTTGGCATTTGCTGCAATAAATGTTCACACTTTTAGAGGGCGCTTTAGTATTTGGCTTTGCCATAAATTACCTCTAACATATCAGCGGGTACCTTGAGCTTCGCAGCTCAGTTTATTGCGCTTAAGGTGCAGCTAAATAGGCGTTATATCAGCTCCTGTGATTAAACAATATCACGGTTAAAATTAATCTCAAAATCACAGATATTCGAAATTAACGGCGAGATGCCTATTAATGCAGTATCTGTATCACTTTTGTAGCGAATGACGTTGATGATAATACTGCCAAAGAAATAATGCTCCAATGCTTCTCCATGGCGTCCAATGACTCACCATTTCACGAGCCTGCTTAGGTGTAGGCCTCACTGTTAACCCTTTTAACTGACCCAGGGCGATCAATATTCCCAGGTCATCTGCCGGAAATATATCCTGCCGATCCATAGAAAACATCAAATAGATTTCAGCGCTCCAGCGACCAAACCCCTTCAGCTTTGTAATAGCCTTAATCGCTTCTTCATTATTCAGGCTACTCAATTCGTCTATATTAAAGCTTCCATCAAGGATGGCTGCAGCTAAGCCTTTTGCGTATTCGATTTTCCGCCAGGACAAACCTGCATCGCGAAGATCTTGATCGGCAACGACCATAAGTCCCTCGGGAGTCACGCATTGCATCAGAGTAACCACGCGTTTCATAATAACAGTGGCGACTTTGGTCGATAACTGCTGGCTAACAATGATAAGCAGAAAAGTTTCAAATCCCCGTGGACGCATTCTGGGTGCTGGTGGCCCTAATTCTTTAAATGCTTTTTCAATATTTTGATCGATTAGGCTAAGCGCCTGCATGCCATTCATTATCGTTTTTTTATCCATATTTAACCCGTTTTTAATATTGAGACTTAAGCCTTTGCTAATTTATTTCGGTTCCACAACCTGCCATCGATAGCAGAGAATCCTGGCGCAATCAGTAATATTCCAGTAAAACGTTGATTGCGGCGTTCAGAATAGACGCAAGTCCCGATCCTATTTGAGTTTTTCCCCATACCATGAGCCTAAAAGGGACAATATTATTCAACAGCCCCAGCCTTGAAAAGCCCCCCACACTCGCAAATCCTTTGGTGGGCGAAGTCCAAGCATCAGTTTATAGCCCATAAGGTGATAGCTGCAATACCCACTCTAAGAGTGACAATTGTCAACGGAGGCAGGTCCGTCACAACCACAGAAACGAAGAAAGAGCATAGAAAGTAAAATAAGCATCGCCCATACGCGTGCATTCATTGAGGTGTTAATCGAAGCTGTCATGGTCAGTCCCATTTTGTGTTAATTTGTATTTAACCGATATTAGCTAAATTGCTAAAAACAAAACATCCGATTCTTGCGCTTTATTCCATTTTCTACATTTTAAAGGTATTTCGATTACCATCAATTGATGGTAATCGAAATACCTGGCAACAAACGGATGGAATGATCAACAGAGATGCGCTTAAATGGGTATTATCAATAACCAAATTGAGATCACTTCATGTCAATACTATCTGAAATCGAAATGAGAACGGCTATCGAGAGTCGGGATAAATCCTTCGATAGATTGTTTTTTTACGGGGTCATTACTACAGGCGTTTTCTGCCTGCCGTCTTGTTCTGCCCGATCCGCTAAACATCAAAACATCAGATTCTTTTTAAGTGTTGAAGGCGCATTGAGTGCGGGTTTTAGACCCTGCAAACGTTGTCATCCTGTGGATGGAAGCGCTCGAATAGAAAAACTGATAGAAGTGGTGCGCTATATTGAAGCACATGCGGATCAAAAAATGACCCTGGCAAGCTTGGCGGGAATGGCGGATTTATCACCTTCTAGATTACAAAAAGTATTTAAAAAAACCTTCGCTATATCACCTAAAGTCTACCAAGATGCGGTGCGTATGCGCCATTTCAAGCATGCTTTAAAAAAAGGTGATGCTGTGACTGATGCAATATATTCCGCCGGGTTTGGCTCTATTAGCCGAGTGTACGGGGAGTCGACTCATACACTCGGCATGACGCCCAAAGCCTATCGGTCAGGAGGTGCTGGTGAAGTCATCAACTACGCATGCCGTCATACCGTTCTTGGTTTGATGGTAATGGCCGCGACAGATAAAGGTGTCTGCTCAGTACAGTTTGGCGATAATGAAAGTACTCTGTTATCTCAGTTAAGGACAGAATTTCCTAAAGCTGAACTGATTGTATCCGCATCACAAAATGCACCTGAGCTTGATATCTGGATGGAAGCGCTCGATCAACATATAAGCCAAGGCGCGCCCAGACCAGATTTGCCACTAGATATAAGGGGCACTGCTTTTCAAATTAAGGTGTGGAAATTTTTATTGAGCATCAAGGATGGTGACGTTCTTAGCTACGGTGAAGTAGCGGAACAAGTAGGTGATCCCAAAGCCGCCCGTGCGGTAGGCACCGCTTGCGGCAAAAATTTGATTGGCGTGCTGATACCTTGTCATCGCGTTTTAAGACGCGATGGAGGGTTGGGGGGATATCGCTGGGGATTAGAGCGTAAACGGGCATTATTAGAGAAAGAAAGAACAAGGGGACAGTAATAAGTTTTCGCATTATTGTACTTAACTGCTTCAGACTGCCGGCCAATCAATGACAGATAGCTGTTTTCCTAACAATACGTTGCGCTCAAAAAACTGGCTACCTGCTGATTAATGATATGCGCCAATACGTTGGCTGTGAACAAATAAGTAATGCTTAATGATGCTTAGTATCGCCTGCTACTTTATCCATGTAAGCAAAGATCAGCCCTGAAAAAACAAATGTTAAGTGGATGATAACTTTCCACATGATTAAATTTGCTTGCTCGTTCGACAGGCTTTCAGGAAGATTCATAAAAGTTTTTAACAGGTCAATTGCCGAGATCGCAACAATTGCGCCGATGACTTTCAGTTTGAGTCCTGAAAAGTTAACCTTTCCCATCCATTCAGGTCGGTCTTCATGATCACCGAGATTAATTTTTGAGATGAAAATTTCGTAACCACTAAAAATAATCATCAATAATAAACTACCCACAAGTGATAAATCAATCAAGGCCAAGATACCAATCACGACATCACTTTCCGACATTGATACAACATGGCTGGCGATATGCCAAAATTCCTGAACAAATTTTACAAACAGCAATACAATGCTAAACACTAAACCCACGTAAAAAGGAGCTAACAACCAACGACTTTTAAAAATGGTTGTTTCTAATGCAATTTCAATTTTTTTTGACATGTTTTTCTCGGTTATAAGTAATTGATACAGCTAGCTAAATGACGTGGCACATTGTAAAGGTTTGCTTCTGGATCTTCAAAAAATCGCCTTGCTCGCGACCATCTTGGCTCTCGTTGATGCTGTTTTTTTAAACTATATGATGCTCTAGGGGGTGATCTTTCGAGTGTGATTTTTGAACCGCATAGTGGTAATGCACCATATTTTCGCAAAAAATCAGGATCATGCCAAGAACAATTTTAACAGACAATCTGTGCTTATAGCTATCCCAACACAGCAGAAAATTATCCAACCTGGATCACCATAATTAAGCTCAGGTTTTAGCCTCACTTATTTAAAATGATAGGGATATCGCAAGCGCTTACCTGCAAGCGCTTTGCACAGTTTTTCAAACATAATTGCATCACATGCTGCTTAGAGATTGGATTAAGACACCTGAAATCAGCGGCACAGAGTACACCTTGTTCAAATAATTGCATCAGTTTATTTTTGTCGATTTCAAGTTGAATCGTTACACTGCTTTCAGCTATCTCAATATTAATTTTGTAGCTCCTTTTTTTATGATGGTAAGTACTATTCTGATAGTTGTTGATGATATTCACCAACCTTAAATGATAATGACTCTCATTACAAATTACTTGTTAGTCGAATAGGAGCGGCTTAATGGGGGACTCTATTGGTGTGGATGAAGCGTTAGATGTTATCGGCTAGTTGAGTAGGTTCAGCTTCGGCGCATTTTCGCCTTTCCACAGTCATTAATTTATTTTGTAAAATATAAGTGATTGATTAAAAAAATAGCGCAATGTAATCTTGATGTTTATTATGATTTTTTGATGGGATGTGTTCCTTGTGGCAACAAGGAACTGTTCCAGCCAATAAGCTGCAGTAATCCAAAGAGGCGTTCTATGAGTCATCATGAAACACACAGGTCACACCGGTCAGGATGGCTACGAGCTGCCGTTTTAGGTGCAAATGACGGCATAGTATCGACAGCCAGTCTTATTATTGGTGTTGCCGCTGCCAGTACCACAGAAGAAAACATTCTCCTTGCCGGCGTTGCTGGATTAGTTGCAGGCGCTATGTCTATGGCCGCCGGTGAATATGTGTCCGTCAGTTCTCAATCCGATACAGAGAATGCCGACTTGGCGGTTGAAAAACAAGCTTTAGAAGATGATATTGAATCCGAGAAAGATGAACTCGCAAAAATATATGAAGGCAGGGGGCTCGATCCGGCTTTAGCAGTACAAGTTGCGCAGCAGCTAATGGATCACGACGCGCTGGGGGCACATGCGAGAGATGAAATTGGTATATCGGAGAGTGCAAGCCCTCAGCCGGTTCAAGCTGCTTTCTATTCTGCAGTCACCTTTACAGTCGGTGCTGCACTTCCATTATTAGTCGCTTGGGTTATACCCGGCAGATTTTTAATATCTGCAGTTGCAATGCTGTCTCTTTTATTTTTAGCGCTCCTTGGTGGGCTTGCGGCGCGAGCGGGCGGCGCTTCAATGACCATAGGTGCTTTTCGAGTCACATTTTGGGGAGCACTCGCAATGGCAGTAACTGCAGGCGTAGGCAGGTTCTTTGGTGTAGCCGCCTAATAGACTTAGATTACTCATTTTTAAATCTTATACAAGGTTTGAATGAATATATATAACTCTATAATGGAGTACCTAAGAGAACGTCAAAGCCCATTAGAATGCTTCATATAACAATTATTTTCCCTATCTATGGGGGAATTCACTCAACTACGTAATGACATTGGCCTGTTATTAAAACTTAAACTACCTGAATCAGTTGCCTATGGCATGGTGGCCGTCATTCAAGGAATAGGACTTGGCGCCTTATTATTAGTGCGCTTTGGTTTGTTACCTGGAACGCAAATTTGTCATGTTCTCATGACGTAAACGAGTTTTTTACAGGATTAATTCAGACATACATTATTAGGCACGGGCTATTGGGGGCATATTTTCTTCTATTCAAGGTCACAGAAAGACCGCTGACAAAAAGGCTCGAGCCTCTGCCAAAAAGCGGTGCGGCTGTTATGTTTCAGTGTTATTTATGGAAAGAGTGCCAGGTCTTTATTTTTGAATTTTCAGAGTAATATTAATGTTGTCACCTTATCTGAAAACGAGCGAACTTCCCCCCAAATATCAGATTATTTAATAACGACTTGCTTTTTTATTTTAATCATTTTTAATGCTCGTCGGTTAAAATTACAGGATTGAGCTAAAGGTCGAAATCAAAATTAATAGTCAGTGAACTTTTAAATATTTATCTTCATATTCTGTTAATTAGGCAGAAAGATAAGCATGGCTAAAAATGCGTAAGCGGTTAAATTTCACAAGCCGCTTTACTGGGCTATTATTACAGTTGTCAGGGTTTTTACTAAAATAAAAATCTGAAAAAACAAGACCAAGCTAGGTGCCTGTATTTGCTGTGTTATGCACTTATATGCCTTTTGAAATGATCAAATATTTTTATTAATAGGTAATTAATTTGCTAGTCCTAAAGCCACTTTCATCAATAGAGGGTGATAGTCCGAGTGATGAAACACTTTTCGGACTTATAGCTCAAGATATTGAAAATAAAGGATACAGTATCCGACCAGGTGCTTTGCCAGCAGTGTTGGCGAAGGCCTTATTGTATCATCAGCAAACAATGGAGGCGGAGAAATTTAAAAGTGCAGGCATAGGAAGAGGTGATGAATATCTCGAAAATAAATTTGTAAGAACGGATGAAATTTGTTGGATTACGGGTGAAACTGAAACAGGTAAAAAGTGGCTAGATTGGTCTTCAAGCTTGCAGCGTTTCTTAAATCGGCGTTTATTTTTAGGGCTATTTTCCTTCGAGAGTCATTTTGCCCAAAAAAGGATAATTCAAAAAAAATGATATA
>DATBNI010000112.1:0-2870 GCA_036554425.1 Psychromonas sp. | reverse complement strand
TGTTTGACGCTGTTACCGGGAGCCTTATGGCCCAACTGAGAATAAATAAGATTAACCCGGCCGGTAATGCTAACAACGTCGTATAAATTAATGCTTTTAGGGTATGCAGTATACTATCCTGTTTTACACGGCCTACCTTCTCACCACAAATTTGTAATTTGGTGAGTAAATTCTTGCGTAAAAATATCAACAAAAATGCCAATGACAGGGGGATAAAGAGTAAAAAAAGATCCCGTAACCTAATAATTTTTAGTCTCTGTAATTCATCTTTAAAATGGCTCAGATAGATTTTAATATCCGAGGGTAATTGGGTAAACATTGTAAAATCAAAGGCGTTACTGCTTTTTATCCACAGCAGGTGCTCAGTTAAATAATCATCATAATCTTTTGTTTTATTGATTAATTGAAGATATCTGGCATCCAGTTCATATAATCCATTCTGTTGTACCCGGTCATTTTTGATCACTCTTTCAAGCATGTCTTGACGGTTTTCTAACAATTCGGCCAGGATTTTATGATCTTCTTTACTACTTTTTTTCGTATCAGGCTGCGCGGTTTTTGACGGTTCCTGCTCATCGTTAATTAACATCTCTTCGTGATGGAACAATCGTAAGCTTATTTTAGCAATATCATCAAGTACCACACTCCGTGATTTAGTGTAGGTTTGACTCTTGGGCAGTTTCTCTCTTTGTGCGCGAATGGATAAAGCAATAAAGGATGAGTCACTTTGAAGTTGCAATCTTTTGCGTGCATTGTGGAATGCTTCAGATACCTGCAGTGATAATTTTCGCTCGCGAGTCTCTTTTTCCAGCAGTGTTTGCAGCTCCTTAAATTGTAATTCTAATACAGCAATAAGCGCTAAATTTTCTTTGGCTATTCCCTTGAGGTAACTGTCCTGTGCTAATTCACTGTTGAGCACTAAATTGGCCGTTTCAGACACTTTTTTGATCGACTCTGCGCGTTTGTTAAAAAGCTTTTCATGTAAAAATGCGATCCGTATTTCTATTTTTTTCAGCAAAGCTATTTCGTTTTTCTGTTTCTCCTGCAGCAGGTTCAATAAAGCACTATTGCCTGTGAGTTCCTGGTCAAGCATTAAAAGCTCTGCCTGCAACGATTTACGTTTTGTCTCCCGGTACCAGTGATCCGCTTCTGTAACTGCCGGACCGTCATTGGATTGTTGATCTATCTGTTTTTCATCAAGTTCTGCCATCTCTAAACGGATATAATTAATTCTTTCTCTGGCTTGGCTTGGGCGTAAGGTACTCTCCCCAATGGCGGTGTTGATGGCACTGAGTTTCTCTTCCGATGCCGAACGGTTTATTTCTTCATCGGCAATCAGCTTTTCTAACCTTGCCAGATCAGTGTATTGATTGATTTTTAAGCTATATAAGGGATCCGTTGTTAAACGTTCTTCCTGTATTTTTTTCAGTGCATTTATTTCTTGAGGAGCACTTAATAATGTTTTTTGATATTCTGCTGCGGCTTTTTTGTACTGTTGAATCTGATGCAGATGGGAGATGCTGTCGCGATACAGCTGGATTAATTTGGCTTGTGTTTCTGAATCATATTCTTGAGATTTTTTAGCGACCTCAATACTTTTATCAAGCAGATCAACCGTGACACTATCTGGTGATTGAGCCAACCCAAGAGTGGTAAAAAAAATAAGACTCAAAAATAAAAAGAGGTGGCTAATATGCTTCATCGAAACTCCATTGTCATATATACAAATGCTGCTGCAAAAAATCCTTCACACTAAAAATATCAATAGTTGCAGGAGGGTGTTGTTCTTCTTCTTTCATAAAATCGTTAGCCGACCACTAAGTGGTGAAGAACAGGATGTTCTGAATAAAAACCATAACAGTGATAGGTCAGAAGACTGATCACTTATTTGATGCTTATGCTATCTGCGAGAACCAAAATGTAAAAATTAATCAAAGCTTGTTAAAGTCTACACTAATCTCTCTTTTTAAAAGTGTCAGGCGCAGGCATTTTTAATTTTCCAGGGGTCATTGGAGCCGTCTTTTATAGCGCTATTTTAAGATGTTTGGATGTTTTGCTAAAATCGCATAAAAAGCAATTCATGTCAATTAGATGCTGTCTTTACGCAGGGTGCGGGCGACTCTGCTGGACCTTTGGTTAGCGGCATGCTTTAGATGACTCTCTTGAATAGAGAGGGGGAGGGAAGAAGTGTAATAAAATTACAACTTATTTAAGCGGGTTGATTTGTATCATAGTTATTAGATCATCCTTTGGTTAAAATCGCTTATCATTTAATATATAGGATCTGTATTATGCCAGCAGAAAATAAAATTGATGAATTACTGCCTCATCAAATAACGGAAAAAGCCGACAATATTGCTTACAGTAAAGCAACTAAAGCATTTCTATCTGCATTTTATCTGGCGATCACCGCGGGCATGTTTATCAGCCTGGCTTTTGTCTTTTATATTACCGTCACCACGGGAACAGAGAATGTTGCATGGGGGATCCAGAAGTTAGTCGGTGGTCTTGCTTTTAGCATGGGTTTATTACTTGTTGTGGTTGTCGGAGGAGAGTTATTTACCAGCAGCACATTAACTTTAATCGCCAAAGCAAGCCGCCGCATTACGACTGGGCAAATGTTGAAAAACTGGACTGTTGTTTATTTTGGTAACTTTGTTGGCGCCACTTTTTTAGTCTTTCTTATCTTTTTGTCAGGTTTATATCTGTCGGATCACGGCCAGTGGGGGCTTAATGCCTTGCTTACTGCCCAGCATAAATTACACCATACTTATGTCCAGGCCATTGCGTTAGGTATGTTATGTAATATTATGGTTTGTCTCGCCATTTGGATGGCTTTTGGCGCACGTACCATAACGGATAAAATGTTA
>DATBNI010000102.1:0-1945 GCA_036554425.1 Psychromonas sp. | reverse complement strand
ATGGATACTCGTATACAATTTAGAGTAGACGAAGAAACTAAACGGCTAGCTCAGATAATGGCCGAAAGCCAAGGGCGCACTTTAAGTGACGCTTGTAGAGAGCTTACGGAAGAACTTGCTGAACAGCAACGTAAAATAATTACCCATGATCAGTGGCTTACTGAAGAGGTGAATGCTGCGTTTAATAAATTAGAAAGTGGGAAAAGTAAGTTTGTCAGTCATGAAGAGGCGAACTTGGACATGGAAGCTCGAAAAATGAAAATTAGGAATAAAGCCAAAAAATGATCGTTTGGGAAAAAAGTTCGCTGGACGATCGTGAGGCTATTTTCGAGTTTTTATACGGATTTAACCCATTAGCAGCAGAAAAAACTGATGCAATAATTGAGAATAAAGTCGAAAACTTGAATCAACAACCTCTAATGGGAATTGAGAGAGAGGGAATACCGGGAAGACTGTTAATAATTCCTGAGGTCTCAATGATTGTTTCATATTTCATAAAAGACGAGATCATTCACATCCTTCGAGTTTTACACCAAAAGCAAAAATTTCCTGTAGGCAACTAACACTTTGCATAAGCGGTTTAGCAGCGCTTTTCTGACAAATCCGGCTTCATACATTTGTTATGTACCTTTATAAACATCAGACCTGTGGCCTATTTTTATTACCAAGACGATTAGTTCTTGATCCTTGATCTCATAGACGATGCGGTAAAGTCCCTGTCGTATACGATATAGATCATTGCCACTTAGTTTTATTGCACCAACTCTTCTCGGATCCTGAGCAAGAGTATCGATCTTTGCTATTATTTTAATAACATCAGATTTAGGTATCGGCTTCAAATCTTTTTCAACTGATTTTTTAAACGTGACCTTATAGCTTCCCATCAGCTTCCAAACTGTTGATGAGTGTCTCATAACTTATTTCTGCTTCGTCAACTCTTGATCTAACCGCAGCTAAGTCCTCTTGGTCTTCGCGCATTAGTAAACGGACCGCTTCATCTATTAACTCAGAAACAGATGAATCGGTAGATGCAGCTCTCATTTTTAGCGCATTGTGTATTGCGGGTTCAAAATAGACCGTCGAACGTTTTGATAGTGTGCTCATTTACGACTCCAACTGATACTATTAGTCACTATAACGTTGTAGCGTTAAAGCGTCAACACCAATTGAGTATATAACTTTTCAATAACGAGCGCAGGCACGTGGGGCATAATGGCGAAGCCGCCCTGCATGTATGCGTCCCAGCGAACGTAGTGAGCGAGTTTATTGACTTGTTAGGCATGTTCATCCACAACCTTCAGTTGCGATATATCCATTAGCCTTATGTGTGTTTGGTAGTAATATTTACCATTAGGCTTGCCATCTGATAGAAATTCAATCTTTACTCGCTGAGCTTTACCATTAACTACTATTGCTTTATTTACAAAGTATTCCTGTGGTGGCATTCCATATTTAGCTGATAATTGTGCAATTACTTTTGGGTGTAAAGCGACGGTTATTGCGCGCTGACCACGGTAGTCCTTTTCTGTATTTAAATAGACATATAGCCCTTGGCTGCCAGTTGCAACTATTTGAAGAGCGTATTGCCCTGGAACACCTTTTGGCGCTGAATCCGCAGCGGCCTTTATTATTTCCATAGGATCTGAGAACGTAGACGTGGTGTGCGTAGTTGTGGAAGTGCAACCAGCGAGTAAAAAGACAAAAGTCAAAACAACATTTTTCATAATTTATTTCCTTATAAATGCCTAACACCCGCATAATGAGCAAAAACACGTAGGCTAGAATACCAAGCGAAACGTAGGGAGCCTACGTGTTTTTGTCCCAAGGAGCGCCAGCGACTGCGTTAATGCGTTAATCCGTTAATGCGTTAATGCGTTTGTTAGTTGCCGTAAACTCAATAGTTGTGCTAACATTTGTGCGCACACTACATAAGGAGTTTACCATG
>DATBNI010000101.1:0-2895 GCA_036554425.1 Psychromonas sp. | reverse complement strand
AGAAGCATAATACTAAGTGAAATCGCACTGCCGATAGCGATTAATGGTACGACTGAAAAAAACATCACTGAGTCGGGTGGTATTGTTTGCAGCATCAGGTAAGTATTCGGAGATTTTTTTAATTGGTATTCGTCGGTTATTAATAAACTATCCGGATAAAAATGGCGATTTTCAAGATTATTATTGAAAATAATCTTACCTTCCCGTTTGATTTGCAAACCAACAATACCGCTGGCATCAAGCAGATCGGGCAACCACTGCTGCAGCTGGTTTCCCGTGGCCTCCTTGTCGAGTTGAGATTCAATAACCTTAACAATACTGTCAACGCGCAGCTGATGGTAACGCAGTGTTAACGCGTTTAGACTAATTAACCCGCCAACGACAATAGGTGCAACGCAGGCGAAAACAACCACAGCGGTTATAAATGTAAATTTATCCGTAAATTTCATTTAATCCCTTAATTATTAAAAAGATAATTCTGCTGGTGAGAAGTATAAAAATAACAATATAATGCGCGTAGCGATATAATGCGCGCCAACGAATATGAACTTTATCAACTGACTCCAATTTTGAGTATAGTTAAAAACAGGAAAACCCAATGTCACTTGCGCATCACACATTTTCAAATCCCAGCCGAGTCTTGCAACGCAATGAATCCCTTTTTATAAGCAAAAATATTCTCGTTGCGGGTAACATTGATGATGAGTATCCGTTGCAGTTACAGGCATTAGCAAATTCATCTACCTTTTGTTTTAGTGATTATCGTTATTATAGTGCGTTAAAAGGAAAATTAAAGGCATCGGAGATGCACTTTACCGATAACTATCAGGGTGAAAAAAAATTTGACCTGCTGCTCATCTTTTTACCTAAAGCAAAGCAGGAAACTTTGTACTTATTAGCGAATCTCACCCCCCATTTACAACCGGGTGCGAGTATTATTTTAGTGGGTGAAAAAAAATGCGGTATCAAGAGTGCCGGCTCATTATTAACGGCCTATTCAAGCAGAATAAATACCATTGATTCAGCGCGACACTGCAGTATTCTCCATGCTGAATTAGATCAACAGGTAAAAACCTTCACACAATCACAATGGGTAAAAACTTATCACTTAAATATCAATAATACTGAGTTGCAGATCTGTTCGTTACCGGGTGTTTTCAGCTATGGAGAACTCGATAAAGGCAGTGAGTTGTTATTGCAAAATTTACCCGAAAAGATGTTCGGCACGGTACTTGATTTTGGCTGTGGCGCGGGTGTTATTGCCTGTTATATTTTAAAAAAGCACCCGGAGCTTAGCGTTGATCTGGTTGATGTTAATGCCTTTGCTTTAGCGAGTGCAAAATTATCACTGCAAAGTAATCAATTAGAAGGCAAGGTCTTCCCCTCAAATGTCTTTTCAGAAATAAAAGAAAAATATAATATACTGCTGTCTAATCCGCCTTTCCACTCAGGAAAAAACACCGATTATACCGCAGCGGAAACCTTTATAAATCAATCTACCAAGCACTTGAAGCCAAACGGCAAACTATCTATTGTAGCAAATAAATTTTTGAACTATGAAACGCTGCTTTTTAAGGCATTTTCAAACGTAAAAATAGATAAAGAAAACAATAAATTTAAAGTATTGAGTTGCATCACAAAAAACTGAATTGATATTGGTATACTGATTAATATATGGAATTAACCTTGGAAAATTAGCCCGTTATGCAGCCAGCATAACGTTAATCTTACTTTTATCTGGAGACATTTATGGCTGGAATTCTTGCAATGATTCTTGCAGGAGGGGAAGGCTCTCGCCTTTTCCCTTTAACTCAAACTAGAACAAAACCTGCGGTACCATTTGGGGGAAATTATCGTTTAGTCGATTTCGCACTGAACAATTTTGTTAATGCAGATTTAATGAAAATTTATGTCCTGACGCAATTTAAATCTCAATCATTAAATATTCATTTACGCAAAGCATGGCGTTTGTCGGGCATAGGCAAAGCAAACCGCTTTATTGAAGCAATTCCCGCACAGCAACGTGTTAATAAAAACTGGTATTCAGGCACTGCAGATGCGATTTATCAGAATGCCCGTTTTATCGAGAAAAACAATGCTGAGCATGTTTGTGTTTTTGGTAGCGATCACATCTATAAAATGGATGTCCAACAAATGGTTGAACATCATATACAAAAAGGCGGCGCACTCACCGTTTCCGCCATTCGAGTTGAAAAATCACAGGCCTATCATTTTGGTATTATAGAAGTTGATGATGAAGGCCGTATGATAGGTTTTGCCGAAAAACCTGCCGTTGAAGATGCTAAAACAATCCCCGGTGATCCTGATCATGTATTAGCCTCAATGGGTAACTACATTTTCGAGTCAAAAGTATTACTGAAAGAGTTATATGAAGATGCTGCGAACAGTACATCGCAACATGACTTCGGTAACGATATCATTCCGAAGCTTTACCCTGCCGGGAATGTTTTTGTTTATCGATTAAGTGACAACTTTATTCCCGGCGAACCCGCAATGGCTTATTGGCGAGATGTGGGGACTCTCGACTCATATTGGGAGGCACATATGGACATGCTTAAACCCGATGCCCCCTTCTCTCTTTATAATAAAGATTGGCCGTTACATACCTATCATCCGCCATTACCACCGGTAACCTTCCGCGATCCAGAAGGTTCGGAAACGGCCGTTTCTCAATCCTTGATTGGTGCGGGTTCATATATAAACGGTGCCAACATTGAGAACTCTATTTTGGGATTCCGCAGTCATGTATGCCAAAACGTTATTATTAAAGATTCGATTTTTCTGGGGAATGCAAAAATAGGTGCCGGTTCGCGCTTAACCAAAGTCATTCTTGATAAAGATATAGTAATTGCGCCTAATACTATTATCGGAGAA
>DATBNI010000216.1:0-11431 GCA_036554425.1 Psychromonas sp. | reverse complement strand
ATTTTTTGTAACAAACTTAAAGGTACTGCGGCAGAGGGCACTGAGGTGCTACACAGAGAAAAGACGAGTGGCAACCGGGATAAGTTATCATTACCCATAGGATTTCTAAGTTAAATATTTTTTTGCCTGTTGTGCAACGTTCTCAAGCTCATCTAGCAGCTCAAGTAACTCCGGCTCTAATCGATCCGCTGTCATACCTTGTTTTAACTCCTTCTCAATAAGAGCGGCAATTTTCTTAAGTTTAGGTACCCCGCTATAACTGCAGCCGCCATGAAATTTGTGAATTATTTCGCTAAAGTGCCGCGTGTCAGTCTCCCTGTGCAGTGCTTTATTGATCTCAATTTTTATCTGGCCAAACTCATTAATTAACATGCCCAGCAATTCCCTGGCAAGCTCTTCTTTGCCGGCGGACTGTTGCAGCGCCAGCGGCCAATCGAAAGAGGGATTTTTAGGCGCAAATTTTAGACTCGGGGTTAATCTGGGCAGTGAGGATTTGCTGCGTATCACCTTGGCCTGAGGTGTCCATTTATTAATCATCTTCTGCAGGGCAGTTTCATCAATGGGTTTAGCAAGACAATCATCCATACCCTGGAGTAAAAACTGTTCTTTTTCGCCTGGTAATACATGCGCCGTCACGGCAATAACCGGGGTCTTATCATTGATTTCTCCCGCTTTGATTTGCAGGCAGGCACTAATACCGTCTAATACCGGCATTTGGATATCCATAAAAATAAGATCAAAGTGATGGGCTTTAGATTGTTCAACTGCTTGTTGACCATTGATGCAGGTTGTTACATGCTTGGCGCGATCTGCCAGCATGACTGAAATAAGTTTTAAATTAGCCGGGTTATCATCCACTGCCATCACATTGATGTCTTTACGTATAAAGACCGGTAAGGCGTGATGGCGTATGCTAGTGTCAGGCGCTGTTTTATCTGAAATTAGTGCATTAGCGAAACTTTTGTGATTGATTGGCTTACTTAAGCAGTGGCTAACTCCCGTCGTCATCAATGTTTCATAAATGCTCGGGTCGCTGGAATTGACCAGTATTATAACATTATCGCTAAATGGCTTGGCTTGCGCGATATGCTTTAAAAGGGGCTGTAAGTTCTCACAGTGGCTGCATCCGATAACAATGCTGTCGTAACCTTTATTTAATAATTGCTGCCATTGTTGCTCTGTTTTTGCTAATGAAGGCTCGCTTTCCCATTGATTGAGCAGTTGTGTGCAGGCGCGTGCGGCATATTCATTGGTTTCATAAACTAATACCCTTTGTTTTTGCAAACTACTCAGGGCTATATTGCTTAATGCTGCCCTGGTGCTTTTTTCGATAACAATAGTAAAACAGAAAGTAGAGCCTTGCTCGGGAACGGATATTAATTCGATCTGGCCCTGCATCTCTTCGACCAGTTTCTGAGTAATCACTAAACCTAATCCGGTACCGCCATATTGGCGTGTGATACTGGTATCTGCCTGACCAAAGGCTTTAAATATTTGTGCTTGCTGGGTGCTTGAAATGCCGATCCCGGAGTCTGAAATTTTTATTTTAAGCGTGACTAAATTATCTTTATCTGTCTCTTCTTTAATGCGTTGAATCTGTATTTCAATATTACCTTTTTCGGTAAACTTAATTGCATTACCAATTAAATTGGTCAAAATTTGCTGCAAACGCAGTGCATCGCCAAATACTTCATAGGGTACTTCAGGGGCAACTATTATACTCAGTTCAAGGTTTTTCTCATGGGCACTGGGTGCAAGCAGATGCATGGTCTCATCGATGCAGTCTCTAAAATCAAAGGGGATGTGCTCCAGGGTTAATTTACCCGCCTCTAATTTAGAAAAATCAAGAATGTCATTGATGATATTAAGCAGATTTCCGGCTGATCGTTCGATGGTCTGCAGATAATCAATTTGATTTGTGGTGAGTTGGGTTTTCAGGAGTTGCCTGGCAAATCCGATCACACCGTTGAGCGGCGTGCGTAATTCATGACTCATATTGGCTAAAAACTCAGATTTAACCAGTGCCGCTTGTTGCGCCTCTTTTTTGGTTATATCAAGCTCAATATTCTGTATTTCCATCTGATCCAGTGTTTCTCTTAACTCACTGGTGGCCAAATCAATGCTCTCCTGCATCTCTTCATGATGTTTGGACATCGCCACTGCCATCTCGTTAATACCCAATTGTAATGAGGCAATCTCGCCAGAATAGTCGCCTTCTACGCGTGAATTTAAGCGTCCTAAACTGATTTTTTCAACCACAGAGACCATAGCCGAAATGGGGCCGGTAATGCGTTTTGCTTGTCTCAACGCAAGCAGTAAACTGCCTAATATGCCCAATAAAACCACCCCAAATGACAGGGCGGTATCACGGTAAAGCAGCAGTTCAATTTGATCTGTATTCACTTCCAGCGCGACATAACCAACAATTTTTGGCGTTTGCTCAAAGGTTGACTGGTATTCTAAAAAATTACTTTCATCAACTATTGGGCTGCGGATGATGATGCTGTCCTGGTTGTGTTCAACTTCGCTTAAGAGTGAAATTTGTTGATCATTTCTGAGTCGTAACATATCAAAGTCACGATGGTAATTACTGGTCACAAAAAGTTGGTTTTTTGTGTCAAAAATAGCAATACTTTTAATCATAGGGCTGTTTTTACGGTGTGTTGAACCAATCAGACGCCTTAAAATGGTTCTGGTTTCATCTTGTATACCGTATTCACTGGCGATCGCCAGCGGCTCGCTGATATTAATGGCGCGATTGATTAAAAAATCATTCGCTTGGTGATATCGATGAAAAGAAAAGTAACTCGCCAATATGCTGCCGATCAAAATAGTCGGTAGAATAGTAAAGGCAATCACTTGTGCTCGAAGTCCGTATTTTGTCATAGGTTATATTTCTAAATTAGTGGTAAGAGCAAAATAGAATCACTTCATTAATCAATTTTCTATAAATGAATGCTTTTATTTTTCATTGTGTGACAATAGGTTTATCGATAAATATCAGGCTATGATCGCATAGCTTACTTAACCTGTGAATCATTTATGGCCCAGTTCTTTAAAGCATCACCCACAAATAGTATAAAAAATCACATTTTAAAAAATATAAAAGTGGAAAAGTTAGATCACCGGGGACGTGGCCTAGCCTATTTTCAAGATAAACCTCTTTTTATTGATGGGGCGCTTGCAGGTGAATTACTTGAGGTGCAAATTATAGAAAGTAAAAAACGTTATAGCAAAGGCAAGATTAAAAAGATTATCAAGGCCAGTGAGTTAAGAATTACTGCCGCTTGCCCTCATTATCAGGAGTGCGGGGGCTGTGATCTGCAGCATCTAAATCAACAAGCGCAGATCCGGATTAAATCAGATGGTTTATTGTCATTATTTAAACGTTTTGCTAAACAGGTACCGCAACAACTTGAACCCCCGATCACTGGTAAGGCATGGGCATATCGTCGTACGGCACGTTTTGGTTTGCAATTTAATAAAAAAAATAAACACTTAAAAATGGGTTTTAGACGTGCCCAAAGTAATGATCTTATCGACCAAAAAGTTTGCCCGGTATTATTACCGCAATTAGAGTGTTTAATTGCGCCGCTTAAAATATTATTAAACAGCTTACACTGCAAAGCAGATTTAGGCCATGTTGAGCTGCTTTATGCAGATCAGGGGGCGGTGATTTTATTACGCCATATGAAAGCCTTAACCGGCCCTGACTTGAAACTGATAACGGCTTTTTCAGATCAACAAAAAGTGAACTTTTTTGGACAGGCCTCCTCTAACCAATCTGTTTGTCTGGCCGGCGAGGCGCAGCTAAGTTACCGCCTACCCGAGTGGGATTGTACACTGAGTTTTACACCTAACGATTTTTTACAGGTAAATAGTGATATTAATAAAAAAATGGTCAGTCAAGCTCTGCAATGGCTTGCATTAGAAAAAACCGACTCAGTACTGGATCTTTTCTGTGGTTTAGGTAATTTCACTTTACCGATCGCGCGCCAGGTTGAATCTGTTGTGGGTATTGAAGGGGTTCAAACAATGGTGGACCGTGCTTTGGTAAATGCACAATTAAATAATTTACACAACGCCAGGTTTTATCAAGCCGATTTAAGCGGCGAAAATCTTATCCGGCAGGAATGGGCTAAGCAAAGCTTTAATAAGATTTTACTGGATCCGGCACGTGCAGGCGCATTGGATTGTTTGGCTTTTATCGCACAAAAAAAACCATCGCATATCCTATATGTATCCTGCGATCCGCTGACCCTGGCCCGGGATAGTCAGGTGTTGCTTGATAAAGGTTATAAACTGGATAAATTAGGCTTGTTGGATATGTTCCCGCAAACGGCTCATATGGAATCGATGGCACTGTTTACCGGTTAGATTTATTTTAATTTTTTGGGAGTTTCGTTTAATGGTTTCAGTCAGAGATACACATTTTTATCAAACCGCGCAAAACAACCCTAAAAAATGGGTCACTACCTTAGGCTTAAGTAGCTCGGATCAAAATAAATTATTAGACAACTACGAAAAAATTATCGCTTTATGCCTGAACAGTGAGCAGCATAGCCTGCTGGAGTTAGGGACTGAGATGGTTGAGATCCTGGTCACTTTAAACATGGACATGGACACCTTAAATGCGGCACTGATCTTTCCCCTGCTTGACCATCAGATTATCAGCCAGGAACAAGTTAATGAATGGTGGCCTAAACGTGTTGCCAAGCTGGTTAAGGGGGCAACGGATATGGAGGGTATTCGGGCATTACAAAATCAGGGTGGACAGAGTAACAATGCCGTACAAGTGGATAATTTACGTAATATGTTACTGGCGATGGTTGAGGATGTCCGCGCCGTTGTTATTAAACTTGCTGAACGGATCTGTTATTTACGTCAGATAAAAAGTGCAGATAAAAATAAAAGGCTGTTAGTCGCCAGTGAAATATCCTCGATTTATGCCCCGCTGGCAAACCGTTTAGGTATTGGACAGTTGAAATGGGAACTGGAAGATTTATCTTTTCGTTATTTAGAGCCGGAAATTTATAAAAAAATAGCCAAACAGCTGGATGAAAAGCGCATTGATCGTGAACATTATATTCAAAATTTTGTTAATATAGTAAAAGGCTCTCTCCAGGAGATGCATATTAACGGCACGGCCTACGGGCGTCCCAAACACATCTACAGCATTTATCGGAAAATGCAGAAAAAGAATTTACAGTTTGAAGATCTTTATGACGTCCGCGCGGTACGGGTGGTGGTTGAAAAACTGCAGGATTGTTATGCCGCTTTAGGGGCAATCCACACTAAATGGCACCATATTCCCAGTGAATTTGATGATTACATCGCCAATCCTAAAGCTAACGGCTACCAATCTATTCATACTGTGGTATTAGGGCCGGAAGGCAAAGCGGTAGAGGTGCAAATACGCACCCAGAAAATGCATGAAGATTCCGAATTGGGGGTGGCCGCTCATTGGAAATACAAAGAGGGCAGTGCAGGCGGAAAGGCCTCCAGTGGATATGAAGAGAAAATAGCCTGGCTGCGTAAAATACTCGCCTGGCAGGAGGATATTGCCGACAGTGAAGACTTGGTTGATGAGATCCGCAGTCAAGTTTTTGATGATCGTGTTTATGTTTTTACCCCCAAGGGAGAAGTGATTGATCTGCCCGCGGGGGCGACACCCCTTGATTTTGCCTATTACATACACAGTCAGGTAGGACACCGCTGTATTGGCGCTAAAGTCGCGGATCATATTGTGCCTTTCACTTATCACTTAAAAACCGGTGACCAGGTTGAAATTCTCACTCAAAAAGAGCCTAATCCAAGTCGCGATTGGCTCAATCCTAATTTAGGTTATATCAATGCCCCGCGCGCCAGAAATAAGGTTGCATCCTGGTTTAGAAAACAGGATCGTGAAAAAAATGTCCAGGCGGGACGTGAGTTATTAGAGAATGAACTGGCTAAGCTGAAACTGAAATTAAGTGATCTCTCACCCGCAATAGCCCGTTTTAATGTCAGTTCTGTGGAGGATATTTTCGCCGGTGTCGGCAATGGTGATTTACGTATTAATCAGCTGCTGAACTTTTTAGATGATTACCACCACCAGCAAACATTAGCAGAACAAGACAAAGCGGCGCTCGAAGCATTAGAGAAACGCAGCAGTGCGTTTGTAAGTAAACCCCTTGGTAATAATATTACTATCCAGGGCGAAAGTAATTTATTATACAGTATTGCCCGTTGTTGCCAGCCAATTCCCGGTGAGCCTATTGAGGGTTATATCACGCAAGGGCGGGGCGTTTCAGTACATCGTAAGGCCTGTGAACAATTAGCCGACTTGCGAGAGGCGCATCCGGAAAGGATGATTGAAGCTTCCTGGGGGGATGCTAACTCGTCAGGTTATTCATTAACACTGCGTCTGGAAGCCTTAGATCGCAGCGGTTTGTTAAAAGATATCACCACCTTATTATCGAATGAAAAAGTGAATGTATTGGGGGTTAACAGTATGAGCAATATTAAAACTCAGACTGCCATTATTGATCTTAATTTAGAAATACATACAAGTAATAACATTGCCAAGATACAAAACAAACTCAAACAATTAAAAGATGTTGCAGAGGTTCGGCGTTTGTAGTGAATGAAATCCCCTGCGCAGCAGGGGATTTATTGGCAGAAATGTTTTTTAGAAAATGCGATCCGTGCTTCCACGTCCATTAAACTGGTATCACCCAGGCTTTCGATTAGCTTTAAGCGCGGCAGTATGCCCTGTCCATTGGCTATCTGAATGGCCAGACCCGGGCGCGCGTTGAGCTCCAATAGCATCGGGCCTATGTCACGATCCAGTACCATATCTGTTCCTAAGTAGCCCATGCCTGTCATTTCATAACAGCTTGCGGCCAGGTAGATCAGGCGATCCCATCTGGGTACCTCTAAAAGCGCCAGTTCTTTATTGGTATCCGGATGATACTTAACCGGGCGATCAAATTGTACCGCGTGCAATGCTTTACCATTGACAATATCGACTCCCACACCGACGGCACCCTGATGCAGATTGGCCTTACCATCGGATGCTGCGGTGGAAAGGCGCATCATTGCCATCACCGGAAAACCTTTGAATACAATAACCCGTACATCGGGTACGCCTTCAAAACTAAAACCGTCAAAGGCATTATCAAATTGGATCAAGGCTTCAACGACCGCAACATCTGCGCTGCCGCCTAAACTGAATAAGCCGGCAAGTATATCGGTAACATGACGTTTAATTTCAGAAAGTGTTTCTTCTTTACCATTGGCTTTATAATAGCGGCCGTGTTCGATTTTGGTGATAACAAAAATGCCCTTACCACCGCTGCCTCTGGCGGGTTTAATCACAAAGCCTGCAGCATCTTTGATATAGTTTTCAACATGACCCACTTCTGCTTGTATTGAAATCACACCTAATAAAGCCGGCGTGGTGACATTGGCAGCATGTGCAATGATTTTGGTTTGCAGTTTGTTATCTACTAAGGGGTATAATTTGCGCGGGTTATAGCGGCCAATATAACCACTATTACGCTGGTTCATACCCAATACCCCTTTATCTCTTAGCTTAAAAGGACTGACGAAAAACATCTTTTATTCCTTATCGACTAAAGGCTTAAAGCGGTACAATTCTAACAGACGGTAACCTGTGTAACTGCCCAGTAATAGTACTAATGCCATTACCACAAACTGTAAGCCGATAAAATTAAACATTAAATGACGGGTAACGTCATTACTCATCGCAAAATAGGCGAGCACGGCGACAATCAAACTGCCGCCGCCTTGTGTCACTACTTCTTTCATGCCTTCCTCCTCCCACAGAACAGACATACGCTCGATCGTCCAGGAGAGGATAATCATCGGGAAGAAAGTGATTTTAAGACCCTCGCTCAGTCCCAGTTTGTATGAAAGGACACCAAACAGCGCAATCAGAAGAATAACCATAATAATCACGGCCGATATTCGTGAGACCAGCAGCAGGTTAAGGTGCGACAGATACGAGCGAATAAATAAACCCACGGTAACCAGTAAAATAAAACCGATTAACCCGGTAACTAAACTCGTTTGGATAAATGCCATGGCGATTAAAACCGGCATAAAGGTGCCCGAGGTTTTAATGCCGATTAAAACACGCATCAATACAACCACTAATACACCTAAGGGAATCATTAAAATGCCCTTGAAAACAGATTGATCTTCAATAGGCAGGCTGTGAATTGAAAAGTTAAATAGATGCTCATTGACCGGTTTTTCCATGATCACCGATAATGCGGGTTGATTTTGTTTGATCATTGAAAAGCTGACGGTTGAGTTTTTTCCACCGGTTAATTCAAGTAACGCTTTGCCACTTTGATCCCAAAGTAACAAGTTATCGCGATTTACCGCCTGCGTACTGTTCGGATCAAAAAGATGTGAAGAAATAATGCCGTCTTGCTCTTGAAATACTTCCACTAAAGGTTGTAATTGTTGGTAGCGACGGGCATCTTCCAGCTTGAGTGCCCCAATTTTTTTCGCGGGGATTTCAGCTGCGTTTAATAACGCGATTAAAAGATCTTCTTTCGGGGCACCGCTGTTTAAAATTAATCTTACATTTTGATTTGGATCTTCATAATTTAATGCTTTTAAAAGCTCGCGGGTAAAACTAAAGGCATCTGCACTTTTTGCATGTGCTTCTTTTATAATCACTTTCTCAGCGGCATGTTCGGCAGCACCGTTTCGAGTCTTGCTCAATGGTGGCATTTCATTAATTTGAGGATCGTGACTTTCGGAGTCAACCAGCATTTGAATGTTATAGTAAAGAGTTTGTTCTCCCTTTGCCTCACGAATGGCCCACTGTGCTCGCGGCGTATTTCCTTCATTGAGAAAAGACAGGCCATATCCGGGAGATGCTGCATTTTGACTGAGCTGTATAAAACCAGCCTGCGCTTTTGGTGTGGTCAAGGACGCGAGAACCGGTTCATCTTTTGCGTCAAATTCAACTTTCGCATCAATACTCCAAATAGTCCTATTAACCCCTGGTAACCAGGGGATATCAAGCGCCATATGACGTTGCACGGTTTGATATATGCCCAGCATAAATAGGCTAGTGACTAAGGCATAAAAGAAAAACTTGGAACTCATAATAAATCCTACTTTTTAGTTGCGTTTCTTTCGACATATTTAGGATGGATATATTCTTTGCTAACATCCACCACCGCGACATCCTGTAAAAATGTACGGCCGATTAATACCGCGTATTCCATATGGGTACGATCCGTTAAGGTGAATTCAGTTTCGCCAACGACACCGCCTATCCGCACATGCAGGCTAACAACAAGACGGCTATCTTTTTCTTCGGCATCGTTTGCCTGAATAATGCTGACAAAACGAACGATTCTGGATTCGATAATTTTTGGCTCTGTATTTTTATCAGATTCTAAATTAAAACGTACCCATTTTTCACCGTCCCGTTCAAAACGCTCGATATTAGTGGCGCTGATTGAAGCTGTTGTTGCGCCGGTATCGACTCTGGCTTTAAAATTCCTTTTGACACCCGAAACATAGACCCATTCCGTTTGCCCCAGAACAACTTTATTGCCGAATTTTGTAGCGTCGCTTTTTAGTGCAGCCTGCTTAGCTGCTTTTTTAGCTTCGGCTTTTGCAGCCGCTAGTTCAGTGGAAGATTTTGCAAGTAAATCGTGCTGCTCATGGACTTGAGCTTTGCAGGAAGATAAAGCCTCATTGGTAACTGTTAACTCTGCCAGTGCCAGCTGGCAAATTTGCTGTGCGCTAACAAGATCGCTTTGAAGATTGGCGATTTGTAACTGCTGCTCTTTGGCATGATAATTTACACAACCTGTGGTCATAAAAACGACTAACGCAGTTAAAAGCACTGTTTTATTTAAACGCATGAAAACCCTAATCCTTATTTTTGTTATTTAGCGTAAAATGATAGCATTTTGTACTGGAAATAGCAGATAAATCGCATTATATAAGCCATTATTATTGAATAGCTTTCAAGGGGCCAGCATATTTCTCAACCAATGTTTTTTATGAACACGATGGACAACTAAAATGACCTTAATCAGCTCCTCGGATATAGTGACTATATAGGCTTCAACCAAACTGAAATGATAAAATTTTACGGCGATAAAAGCGAGAGGAATACCGATACACCACATACTGAAAATATCAATAAAAGTGCTGTAGTTAACATCCCCCCCGCTCCGTAAAACACCGATAATGCCGATAAAATTAATGACTTTGATAAACAGTGCAAAGGCTAATACAAGTAACACGTTAGCCGCACTCGCTGCCGCATCGGATGATAAGGTCGGAAAGAGCCCTAAAAGAGGCTCCCTGAAAAAAATAATGAAGGGGGTAAATATAAACGCCAGGCAAGGTACAAATAAAATAAAAGTCCAGGCTTGCTGCCAGGCATGATTGAACGCTTTTGCGCCCAGCTCATGACCAATCATGGTGCCGCTGGCGATCGCAACGCCGATAAAAAGTGCAAAAATGGTTTGTTCGATGGTTGATACCATGCTCATTACCGCCAGTTCCTGCACGCCGATCATGGCAAAAATCAAGGTATATACAAAAACACCCAATGCCCAGCCCGTATCATGCAATACCATTGGGGCCGCGAGTTTAATATAGCGTTTAATTTCATAGGGACTCATCGCCTGTTTAATTTCATCTTTAGTGGTGATGATAAAGCGGCGTTTTTTTGCAACAAAGATGAGCAATAATAATAATTGTATGAAGCGCGCCAAAAAGGTGCCCAAGGCACTGCCCTGAACGCCCATTTCGGGAAAACCGAAATGACCAAAAATTAAAACATAATTTAAAAAAGCATTAACAGGAATAACCAAGATACTGATATGCATGGCTGTTTTTGTATCACCGGCCGAACGAAGCGCAGTCTCAACGGGTAACACCACTGCGGTGAAAATAAAACTCCAGGCGGTAATCACCAGGTAATCATCAGCCAGTGTCAACAGCTCGGGATCATCACTGGCAAGCTGGGTAATAGTTTGCGGAGATAAGATATAAAAGGCGATAAAGGGGATAATGATAAGCAGGCTGAAAAACATTGATACGGCCAGACTGCGCCGCAAACCCGGCATATCCCGCGCACCATAATATTGAGAAGCTAACACGCCCCCTGCGTGACTGCTGCCAACCATCATTAACAGATTGAAAAAGAAGATTTTATTACCAAGACCCACTGCCGCAATTTCATTTTCGCCCAGCTGGCCAACCATTAAAATATCAACAAGACCAAGAAAGGAATAAAGCAGAGACTGAAAGGTAATAGGCAGGGCCAGCTTCCATAATTTTTGCTGGAAGCTAGGTTGGCGAAAGGTCGCAATTTTATTTTTCATGGTTTAAAGTTTGGTTTTTGTATACCTGGAATATAAAAACACTCCAAGCAGCACCA
>DATBNI010000097.1:0-4684 GCA_036554425.1 Psychromonas sp. | reverse complement strand
AAGGGAGATTTATGATAATAACCAAACCTCAAACCGATCCAACGTTGGAGTGGTTTTTATCACACTGTCACACACATAAATACCCAGCTAAAAGTATGCTTATTCATGCTGGGGAAAAAGCCGATACACTTTATTTTATAGTTAAAGGATCGGTTGCAGTTGTGATCAAGGATGAAGAAGGTAAAGAGATGATTTTGTCTTACTTAAATCAAGGTGACTTCATTGGTGAATTAGGCTTATTTGATAAACAAGAAAATCCAATTCGAAGTGCTTCAGTTAAGGCAAAAACACCCTGTGAAGTTGCTGAAATTTCTTATAAGAAATTTAATCAACTGATCACTGTTAATCCTGAAATTTTAATGCGCTTATCAAAGCAAATGGCTGATCGTTTACAGATTACAAGTCAAAAAGTGGGTAACCTGGCATTTTTGGATGTAACGGGTCGTATTGCAAATACACTGCTGGATCTTGCCAAGCAGCCCGATGCAATGACTCACCCCGATGGCATGCAAATCAAAATCACACGTCAAGAGATAGGTCAAATTGTCGGTTGTTCACGTGAAACTGTCGGTCGAATCCTTAAAATGCTTGAGGAACAAGGTCTTATTTCTGCTCACGGTAAAACAATTGTGGTCTTTGGGACGCGTTAATCTAACAGATAGCTTGCAAAAAACCGCTTAATTGCGGTTTTTTTAACAGTAAAATTTATAAATTGATAACTATGCTGATAAACCTGCCTGCAGGAATTTTTTTAAGCCGTCATTTTGATTGTTATCGGTAAGTGCAGAGATCTCATCAATACAGTTTATAACGCCATCATTTACAAAGAGATAATGTGAGGCCACATTGATAGCATCAGAGATATGGTGAGTGACCATTAAAACTGTTACCTTTTTTGTGGCAGATAGCTCCCTGACAATAGTTAGCATCTCTTCGCGCAATACAGGGTCCAGGGCAGAAAAAGGTTCATCGAGTAATAATAAGGGCTTATTTTGAATAAAACATCGCGCCAACGCGACTCGCTGTTTTTGTCCCCCGGATATTTGCTCTGGAAAACGCGATAAAAGTTTATCGACTCCCACTTGTTTGGCAATATTCTGTACTTGTTCAAGCTCTGCTGTACTTAATTTAAGACCAGGCTGCAAGCCTAAGCCAATATTATCTGCGACGGATAAATGCGCGAATAAATTATTTTCTTGAAATAAAATAGACATTGGCCGTAAATGCGGTTCAACATCCACAACCGCTTTCCCACCAATAAAAATATTACCACTGCGCGGGCGAATAAAACCCGCTGCTAAATTTAATAAAGTGCTTTTACCTGCGCCACTTGCTCCCAAAATGGCGACAATAGCCCCTGCAGGAATTTCCACATCAAAACTAAATTCCTCCTGCCGATTGTGATATTTAACATTAACGAAGTTAATCATATTTTCCTCAAGGTGATCTATTTGAACGCAGAAAATTATAGGATTTACTATCAGCCTTTAATATTCATTCTGTTGACTGCTAATCTGCTCTACGGCACTAAAAATACCAATACTCAAAATAAATAAAAATAGCGAGACAACCGCAGCTGACTCCATCTGATAACTGCCCAATAATTGCAATAGATACAGAGGCAAGGTTCTAAAATCTTGACTGCCGAACAATGCTATTGCACTTAGATCCCCCATAGACAGGACAAAACTAACGGAAAAAGCATGAATAATTGGCCGCCTTATCGCGCGCCATTCAATCAGATAAAAACGTGAAAACCCAAACATTCCTAAACTGGCACATAACAGATCATATTGCTGAGCCACTTGTAACATGGGTTGGGCGAGCGTTTTAATCACATAAGGCAAAGCCATCAGGGCATTTACCGCAATTACTATGACTATGGCAAAACTAAATACATCTGTTATATTTCTGAGCAGAAGAAAAAGACCTGTACTAATGACCAGTCCCGGTGTGACCAATATGATAGTGGCAATTAATTCCAACTTATCAGCCTTAAAATTAATGCCAACTAATCGCCAGGCACGGCTGGTGAGCAGCATAAAAAATCCCGCAAACAGGGCAATAAAAGCGGCAAAACTGGCCACTAAAAATGAATTTTGCAGTGCATCCCAAAATGAGGGCGCACTGATCACGCTTATAAATTGTGCATTAATACCGTTGATAACAATCATCAGCAAGGGAGGTATAACCAGAAAAAGCACCAGACTTATCCATAATGAATCCCAAATTTTTGCCGGCGTACTATCATTAAATAAATATAAGCTTTGTTTACCTGAGTCGTTAGAGAGAGGTACGGGCCGGGAAAAACGCTGGATTCCTATTGCCAGGCTACCGCAAAGTAATATTTGCCATAGTGCTAATAGTGCACCTGCTTGTAAATCAAAATCAAACTTAATAGCCTGGTAAATAGCCAGTTCAATGGTGGTCGATTTTGGTCCACCTCCCAGCGCCATCACAGTCGCAAAGCTGGTAAAACAGAGCATGAAGACTAATCCACACACATGCGGCAACTGCTGACGCAAGCAGGGCCATTCGACTAATTTAAATTTATTCCAATGACTGATACCAAGATGTGATGATAGCTTATGGTGTTCACCGGGAATAGACTGTAAAGACTGCAGTAATAAACGTGCTGCAAAGGGTAAATTAAAAAAAACATGCGCTAAGACTATGCCGTTTAAACCGTAAATAGAAAACGGGAGTTTTTGATCCAGCGTTGCCAATAATTGGACTATCAAGCCACTATTGCCATAGATAGATAACAAACCAAAAACCCCCACCAATACCGGCAAAACAAGCGTGGTAGCAAATAATTTAAGTAAAAAAGATTTGCCAAAAAAGTGACGACGAGAAAGCGCATGAGCGACAGGAATAGCAAAGCCAACACTTAATATTGTCGACAAAAATGCCTGATAAAAGCTAAATTTTGTAACGTGACGGTAATAGGCGTCCTGCCACAATAAAGCAGGGTTAAAACCAGGCGAGTAAAATAACAAAGCAGAGATAGAAGCAACAACAAAAAGACAAATAAACCCGGCAATAATTAAACCGGGTAGAGTATGAGGCTTTGCAGACATAGTAATAGAATATTTAATAAATTAAAGAGCTCTGCCACTCTCTTACCCAGGCTTTTCTATTATTATCGACTTCTTCTGCTGTGAATGAAAAAGACTTCGAGGGGATAGTTAAGTTTTTAAACCCTTCAGGCAGTGCGATATCGGTAACAGGGTACATCCAGTTACCGGTTGGCATCAGTGATTGAAATTCATCACTGATAATAAAAGCCAAAAAATCGTCTGCGAGCTTTTCATTTTTGCTGCTTTTCACTTTTGCTGCAACCTCGACTTGGGTGTAATGGCCTTCGGAAAAATCGGCAGCAGCATACTGATTGTTACCTTCAGCAATAATATGATAAGCGGGCGAGGTTGAATAAGAAAGCACCATATCAGCCTCCCCTTTTAAGAACATACTATAGGCTTCAGACCAACCTTTAGTGACTGTCACGGTTTTTTGCGCCAGCAGCTTCCATGCGTCATCGGCTTGATCCCCATAAACCCATTTCATCCATAACATTAATCCCAGTCCCGGCGTCGAGGTGCGTGGATCTTGGTAGATGACTTTGATATCTTGACCTTGTTCAACTAACTCTTTTAGGCTTTTAGGGGGATTTAACAGCGTTTCTTTATTATACACAAAGGAAAAATAACCATAATCAAAGGGTACGAAGGTATTATCTGACCAACCATCGGCAAGAATCACCTTGCTCGTATCAACATGGTGCTCTGCCAATAATCCCGTCTTTTTTGCTTCAGTCATCAGATTATTGTCGAGACCCAGCAAAACATCTGCTTTACTGTTTTTGCCTTCCAGACGCAATCGATTTAAAATTGAGACACCATCGTCCAATGCAACAAATTCCAGACTGCACGCGCAGTGTTTTTCGAATGCTTGTTTGACTTTAGGACCCGGTCCCCAATCCGAAGCAAAGGAATCATAGGTGTAAACTGTCAGTGTATCAGCCAATACAGGCATTGAAAAAATGATCGAAAAGGTCATCAAAGAAATATTTTTTTTCACTATGCACTCCATTTATAGGTGAAAGCATAGTATTGAAGCACAGATCATAAAAAGCACACTGATAAGCTCAATTCCTACGCCAGCATTATCTGGTTCAGGTATACGGGTTTAGTCTCTCAGCCTTTTTAAAAGCACCCCGTTGGGAAGGGACATTGTATACGAAAAAAACTAGAGGCACCTAAAGCTTTATTTTTTACATAATAGCAGTTCAGATAATTTGCTAAAATAAACTACCGATAGGTAATACTATTTAGCCGAATATTATGATCTATTCATGGAAGTGCGACTTCTGGCGCGCCTTTTTGTGATGATACTAGAATTATATATCTCAAAATAAAAACAGATCAGTTAATTTTTATATTTGGAATTTTTCTGGATTTAATTGCCCGGTTTGTGCGCAACCAGGGCGTTGGAACAGGACTCGCAGAGCTCACCCGCTCATGACACTTTGCTGGCGCCAAATTCGCCCTACTATCACATGTTTTGAATGCCACTACGTGGCAACTCTTTATAATCCCCATGTCATCGCGTCAAGCGCTTAAACGAAAAAATCCCTGCTGACGTAGTCATACCAAAAGAATTAATGAAGTGATCAATTATTACA
>DATBNI010000087.1:0-2297 GCA_036554425.1 Psychromonas sp. | reverse complement strand
CGCAGCGGAACGCATTGTGCTATGCCCTTGATGGCGGAACTTAACTGCAAAGGTACCATAAGAGTCTCATTTTCAATCTATAATACCCTTGAGGAAGCTGAACGTTTTATTGAAGCGCTGGAAAAAATATTGGAGATGTTGAAATAAGTTGTTATTGCTGGATGCCGCATTTATTGATGCGGTAAATTCCTCTGCCGTTATGCTGCAGCTCCGCAAATTTTATCGCACCCGACTTATTGAAAGCATCGCTTTCTGCGGTGGCCCTGCATAGCATCATGCCAAGCGAATACTTTTCGTGTTAAATTATAAAATCGTTTTTTAGCTCATTAAAATTAACCCCTAGATACTAGGAATTATAGGTAAAATCATGAAAATTGTTATCGCACCCGACTCATTTAAAGAATCACTTTCAGCCATGGCTGTTGCAACCTGCATCGAAAACGGTTTTTCGCAAATTTTCCCGGACAGTGAATTTATCAAAATCCCGCTTGCCGACGGCGGAGAAGGGACGGTTGATGTTCTTGTTGATGCGCTTAACGGGGAAAGACAAAATCGTGATGTACAGGGGCCTGTTTCCGGCAATGTTAATGCGGTCTGGGCTTTGCTTAATGAGGGGCAATCTAAAACCGCATTAATTGAAATAGCGGCGGCTTCCGGTCTTGATTTAATCACCCCGGAGCAACGCAACCCGCTGATAACCACCAGCTTCGGCACCGGACAATCAATACTGCAGGCATTAGATTCAGGCGTTGAAAAAATTGTGATTGGTTTAGGCGGCAGTGCAAGCAATGATGGCGGCGCGGGTATTTTACAGGCCCTTGGCGGGCAATTATTGAATGCACAGGGAAATGAACTGCCCGTTGGCGGCGCGGCGCTTGCCGATTTAGCGGCTATCGATCTGAGTAAGCTTGATAAACGCTGCGCCGCTGTTGAATTTATTGTTGCCTGTGATGTATCAAATCCATTAACCGGAGACAATGGGGCAAGCAGCATTTTTGGGCCGCAAAAAGGGGCAAGCCCCGAGATGGTTGAGTTACTTGACCGTGCCTTAAGCCATTTTGCTGATATTGCCGCGCAGACGACCAATATCAAGCAGCACAAAAGTCCCGGATTCGGCGCAGCAGGGGGCGCGCCATTGGGTTTATCTTTAGCTTTTAATATTCAAATTCAAGCAGGTATCGATATAGTACTGGATCTTTTAAAGGTTGATAATGCATTACAAGGCGCAGATTTAGTGATCACCGGTGAAGGGCAGATGGATAACCAGACGCTTAATGGCAAGACTCCTTTTGGGATAGCTAAACGTGCACAAGCACGCGGTATTCCCGTTATTGCGATTGCCGGATCCTTAGGCGCTGAGGTGGAAGCCTTATATGACACCATCGGCAGCATATTCGGCAGCGTGCGTTCTCCGCAACCTTTAATTCAGGTATTAAGCGAAGCAGAAGGCAACTTAACCCGCACGGCAAGAAATATTGCAGCGACCTTATTAATGGGCAGCCGGCTTGCTATAAAGTAACGGCTTTGTACAAAACTGGCTTATTTAAAAACAATTAGCCGTTGATTAAAACTTTGGCGCAGGCTTATGCAAGGAATAGTAACAATAAAACATAACTATTCCTTGCATAAATTGTAATTAACAAACGATTTTATAATATGCTTGATTGCTTAAATTAAATTTAAAAAAGGAGGTGTTTCACTCCTTAATTAAGCTAAGCGTTATACAGCATTTGTGGTAACCAAAGCGATAAAGCCGGAATGAAAAGTAAAAATAAAAGACGAATAATATCAGCACACCAGAAGGGTGTTACGCCTTTAAAAATGGTACTGGTTTTAATGTCTTTAATAACCCCACTTAACACAAATATATTTAATCCTACAGGCGGGGTAATCAAGCTGATTTCAGTCACCACCACCACCACAATGCCAAACCAAACAAGGTCAAATCCCATTGCTTGCACAAGCGGATAAAACACCGGGATAGTTAATAACAGCATGGATAAGCTTTCAAATACTGTCCCTAACAAAATATAAATACCCAGTATTGCCAGCATAACAATAATCGGTTCTGCACCAATAGAGGTAATTATATTAACAAGTTCAGCAGGCAAACCGGCGCGATTAACAAAGTTTGAATATATTAATGCCCCAATAATGACACCAAACAGCATTGTTGATGTACGTGCGGTTTCAATCAAAATATCGCGCAGAATAAGAAGCGTTAATGAACGACGATAAAGCGCAATAATGAACGCGCCCCCGGCACCAATTCCCGCCGCTTCCGTTGGCGTAAATAT
>DATBNI010000086.1:0-3909 GCA_036554425.1 Psychromonas sp. | reverse complement strand
GTGCACTGATAATACGCAGTTCAGTATCGGAGAAAGCATCAAAGGCAGTGGGATCAAATGCGTCAATGGTCAAGGCTCCAATTAAACGATCATTGGCTAATAAGGGGAAACCAATACAGGAGTGGACTTGTAACTCGCCTTCATGATTCGGAATCAAACCATCATAGGGGTCAGCTAACTGACTGTCGGCAGGAAAGCGCACAATATCACCCGCTCTTGCGATCGCTTCTAAACGCGGGTGATCTTCAATACTGAATCGGCGCCCTAAGACCTCTTCGGCTAAGCCATCAATGGCCAGGGGAGAAAACTGTTGTTCTTTAAACACTAAGAGTGCTGATGCATCACAATTAAATAATTTACGAATGGTGCTTAACAGGCGCCGGAAACGATCCCTACTCGATACGCCTAAGGTGAGATCGAGTGCCAGTTGGGTCAGTTCATCATGTGCATTTTTCATTTCATTCATTTTTCCAGTATTAGGGCAGGAGCCGTGTCTTTTTAACCCTGAAGTTGTCAAATTGACTTTACTTGATAACTGTCTATATGACAATTTAAATTTCATTTAAAACATAAACATATATATAACAACAAGTTGTGATTTTGGCATGGTAAATGCTATATCTTATATTAAGCAAATAATTTTAATCAAAAATATAAGGTGTTCTTATGACAATTCATGTTAAAAACAATATTCACTGGGTAGGTCAGCGCGATTGGGAAATTCAGGACTTTCACGGTACTGAGTATAAAATGACCAAGGGTACAAGTTATAACAGTTATTTGATTCGTGAAGAAAAAATCGTACTAGTTGATACCGTTGCCCATAGTTTCAGTCAGCAATTTTTACAGAATTTAGAGATGGAAATCGACCTTAATGAGATCGATTATATTGTGATGAATCACGCTGAAGAAGATCATTCCGGCGCACTAACGGCATTAATGGCTAAAATCCCGAATACACCCATATATTGTACTGAAAATGCTATTGATTCTATTGTGGGGCACCATCACCACCCCGAATGGAATTTCCAAACCGTCAAAACGGGCGACAGTTTAGATCTTGGTAATGGTAAAAAACTTGTTTTTATTGAAGCCCCTATGCTGCACTGGCCCGATAGTATGATGACTTATATAACCGGCGATGCGGTATTATTCAGTAATGATGCCTTTGGCCAACATTACTGTGATGAGCATCTGTTTAATGATGAAGTTGATCAGAATGAACTGCTGGATCAGTGTCAGCGTTATTACGCCAATATATTAGCCCCTTTTAGCGGACTGGTGACGGCAAAAATAAAGGAGGTGCTTAGCTTTAATCTGCCTGTTGATATGATTGCCACCTCGCACGGTATTGTCTGGCGGGATAATCCGGCGCAAATCATTCATAAATACTTAGAGTGGGCTGACGCTTATCAGGAAGATCGTATTACACTTTTCTATGACTCTATGTCTAATAATACGCGCATGATGGCCGATGCCATTGCCCAGGGTATTCATGATATTGATCCTGCGGTAGCGGTTAAAGTTTTTAATGTTTCACGCCACGATAAAAATGACATACTCACCAGCGTGTTTCGCTCAAAAGGCATATTGGTAGGCTCTTCCACCATGAATAACGTTATGATGCCGAAGGTGGCCGGTATGTTGGAAGAGATCAGCGGTCTGCGATTTAGAAACAAAAAAGCCGCTGCATTTGGCAGTTATGGCTGGAACGGTGGGGCGGTTGACCGGATTCATACACGTTTAATGGATGCCGGTTTTGAAACTGCTATTTCTTTGAAAACAAAATGGCGGCCGGATGGTAAAGCGATGCGTGAATGCCGTGAGCATGGCCGTATTATTGCTAAAAGCTGGGCATTGCACCCTTTAGATAATATTGAGTCATTGGTTTTAAAACCTTTAGCTGTGCAATCAGCCTCTGCTGCGATAGCGACTGAAACCACCGGGCAAGTCACTGCGCCAGTCGAAAATGTTCAATTAATTTCGCCTTTGGAAAATGAAAAATCAGCGGCAACAGATATGCAGCAAAGCATGTTATGCACTGTGTGTAACTGGGTATACGATCCCCTCATTGGTGAACCTAATCAGGGGGTGGAGCCGAACACTGCCTGGGCTGATCTGCCCGATTATTTCCTCTGCCCTGAATGTGCCTTGGGAAAAGAGGTATTCACCCCCCTTAAAGCGGTAAAAGTATCATGAGCGGCCCAATATTTATTATCGGCAGTGGGTTTGCCGCTTATCAGTTAATTAAAACCCTGCGCCGCACTGATCAGCTGCAGGAAATACATGTTTTTACCCATGATCAGGGTCACGATTATAACAAGCCCGATCTCAGCCATGTATTTTCAAAGCAGCAATCCTCTGCTGAATTGATCCGCATGACAGGAGAAGAATTTGCAGATGAGTATCGGATATCTCTGCATGCGTTTAGCCCGGTATCTGCAATAAACCCAAAAAAACAAAGTATTTCTGTCAATGGTGAAGAACTGCATTATGACAAATTGGTACTGGCAACGGGTGCCAAGGCCATTATTCCAAGCATGGATGGAGATGCGGTTGATCAGGTACTGACGCTCAATAGTCTGCAGGAGTTTGAAGCCGCGCAATTGAAAATTCAGCAGGCTAAATCTGTACTGGTTATCGGTGGCGGCTTGATCGGTACTGAATTGGCGATGGATTTGGACAGCAGCGGGAAAAAGGTGATTATTGCCGATCCTTGTGCTTCGCTGATGGCATCCATGCTCCCTGAATTTATTGCACTGCAGCTGCAAAAAAGCTTGATCAAATCAGGGAGTCTACTCGCGCTTGGGGATACGGTTAAATCCTTAACTAAATCAGATCAGGGTATTAAGGTCGCATTAAATTCGGGGCAGCAATATCAAGTGGATTGTGTTATTTCCGCTGCCGGACTGCGGCCTAATATATTCTTGGCCGAGCAAGCTTTGCTGCAGACGAACAAAGGGATAGTGGTAAATAGGGAGCTGCAAACATCCGAGAAACATATTTATGCTTTAGGGGACTGCGCTGAAATTAACGGAAAAGTAATGGCTTATCTGCAACCTATTCTGCTCAGTGCGAATGCACTGGCAAAAACATTATTAGCGCAGCAAACAAGATTACAACTGCCCGCCATGCTGATCAAAGTTAAAACACCAAAATTGCCGATCCAGATGGCAGGACAGACTGTGTTTGGCGTTGATAGTTGGAAAATTGATATTGATGCTCAGGGGTGTTGTGTTAAATCCTATGACAGCGACAAAAAGTTAATTGGTTTTATTGTGACTGAGCAACATATGAGTAAAGCTTTCTCTATGATGCGGGAATTACCCGCCAGCTTATAACAGCAAAAAGAGAGCTCAGCTGTTTATGATCTGTTTGTCTTAAAGCGGATCATAAATCCTCGCTATTATTTTTTGCCAGCAAGTCTAACAGCTGTTCACTGCTTAAGGGTTTTGAAAACAGATAACCTTGGCCAAAATCACATCCTGCGGCTATTAATAAGTCTCTTTGTGATTTTGTTTCAATCCCCTCTGCGATCACTTTTATGCCTAATCGATGAGCCATAATAATGATAGCTTCACACATCAAAAGCGCTTCATTACCCTCACTGATATTCATAATAAATTTTCGGTCAATTTTTAAATAGTGGCTGTCGAGTTCCTGTAAGTAGGATAAAGAAGAGTAGCCCGTACCAAAATCATCAAGCGCTAATTGTATACCCGTGTCTTTTAACCTTGATAATCGCGTCTGCGTGCATTGCCCTGGCTCTATTCTTAGCCCTTCGGTTATTTCTATCACCAATGCACTGCCGTTGACCTTTGCTTTGAGCAGTTGCGCGGGCCAATTTTCCATGTCACTTTCCGGAGAAGAAAACTGTACGGGGGAAATATTAAGCGAAATTTGGAAATC
>DATBNI010000048.1:0-1805 GCA_036554425.1 Psychromonas sp. | reverse complement strand
GGATCATGACAAAATAAAACTCACCAAGCTGAGCCTTAAAAATGTGGAAACACGCATTGCCAAGGCATTGAATGATCTCGAGGGTATCGGATTTTCAGTATCAAGAAGTGCTTTATCCGCATTAGCGGATAACCCTGTTGTTCAGCAAATTAAACGCAATTTTCATGCGCAACGCGCGGGTGATATTTATCTCGCACAAGCCCCCTACTGGCTATTACAAGAAACAGACAGAGACGCGGTAATGAATGGCTCCCCCTGGTCTTATGATACCTATGTGCCGATTTTATTTGCGGGCGCAAACTTAAAAGCGCAACGTATTGACCGACGCGTAGATCCCGTTGACATTGCTGCAACACTGTCTACCTTGATGTCTGTTACCCCGCCCAGTAATGCCAGAGGCAGCGTGCTGGAAGAGGTTGCCAATCAGCGCCCCTAATGTTGGAATAGTGTTGAGATGCAACTGAAATAGTGTGCAAAAAATCTACAACCGCTAGCCTTCTAATACGCTTGTATCAGTAGGGTCAATAACAGTTTAATTAATTAATCCTGCTAAATTAATATCAGCAAAAGGCTGTTTGATTCTTTTTGCAATCACCACAAAACGTAATTCACTGCTGATAAGACGGCTTGCAAAGGGATAGCAGGTGATCAAGGTAAGTATCTCCTGATCGGTCACATCCAATACTGACAACGCTTTTTCATTAACTATTTTTGTATCCACAACCTGATAATTGAATTGTACATTTGGATAAATGGTCAGCGTTAAAAAGCTGTTTAACTGCACATCTTCAAGCCGCTTAAAATGCGTGTCATTATGTGCCGCAATAACACTGTTGCCTGCCTGACCAAAGCCGCTGCTTGCAACCATCCAGGCAGGGGCAAAGGCTAAATGATCCGCGCTCGCACCTGCAAGCACCATTAATGGGGCTTGACCGGCAATGGTCAGCCGGGCAATGGGGCCGCCGTCTGCCCATGGCCATGGCTTATGCCTTTCTCCATCCTCCAGATAAGACGCCCAGGCAAAGCTCAGTAATCGCTGCGCAACAATAGCTTTGCCCTGCAGGTAGATACCCTGAGCAAAAAAAGAAATGGCAATCAGGGTAATCAGCAAGAGTACTTTATGAAAAATACTTAATCGCCTGCTACTGTTTTTCGGAGAAGTAAAAATATTTTTTTTGGCTTTTAATAATACCATTTGATCCTCCCTGCCACGGATTATCTGTTTTAACATTAATAAAATGCCGTTCAGCAATCCAAAATATCGCCGCACAGAGCAGCATCCAAAATCCGATTTTTTGGTATAAATCACTGGCCATACCTGCCTGCGGCAAGGTCATTGTATTTTCCTGCAGCAGACTCTTTTTAATCTGTTGATTATCATGGCTTTCCAACATTGGAGATGTTTTGTGCTCTAAGGCAAGCAAACTTGTGCTTTGGGTGACGAGCGGTTGATCTAGCCCCAGCCGCACTTGTGCGGGCAGTTGATTGCCCGATGAGTGACCGGACAACAACACAATAAAGAGTAATAAAGACTTTCTAAACAGCTGCTTAGAGAGCTTTTTGTTACTTGTATTTAGTAGTTTGAAGTACGCCATAAAAGCTCCCTTTTATTTTCTGAATAATATTAAAACTGTATGGATGCGGATGTCAGAGCAAACCCTTGCCGATGTTTAAGCGCAAAACCCGTTGCAGCGAGCACCGAGGGAGTTACTTGCTCTACTATCGGCGCCTGCAGCTGCTCAATTTTTTTCTGATGCTGGTCGTCTGCGAGGTTTATAATTCTGTTTAACTGCTTGGCTAACGCC
>DATBNI010000043.1:0-1997 GCA_036554425.1 Psychromonas sp. | reverse complement strand
AACAAGGCGTGAGTTGCAGGAGATAGTATTATTCTCACTTCAAAACTCACAACGCAGTTAGGGATGATTTTAACCAGTAAGGGTGATCGCCTTTTTAGTTCCTTTGGTATAACTATTATTAACGATAAGAAATAAGGATATTGATGTATAAGAATTTATTGTTGTGCGCGGGTGCTGCCCTCCTCTCGTTAAATGTATTTGCTTCCCCTCAAATCGCGGATTCTATCGCCCCGGAAACCGCCAGCGCCTATAAACAAAAAACAACGGTTGTTGCTAATCAATATATGGTTGCCGCGGCAAACCCGCTTGCGGTCGAAGCCGGATACAGGGTATTAAAAAACGGCGGTAATGCGGCCGATGCCTTAATTGCGGTGCAAACCGTGTTAGGGCTGGTTGAACCTCAATCCTCAGGGCTTGGTGGTGGCGCTTTCCTGGTCTATTTTGATGCAAGAAACAAGGCCTTAACCACCTTCGATGGACGTGAGACAGCGCCTTTGGCTGCAAAGCCTGAGTTATTCCAGGACAGCGAGGGTAAGCCATTAACTTTTTATGATGCCGTCGTCGGCGGGCGTTCAGTCGGTACACCGGGAACCCTTAAGTTATTGGCGACTGTGCATGAAAAATATGGCAGTAAAGCATGGTCAGAACTCTTCCAGCCCGCACAGCAACTTGCCAATAATGGTTTTACCGTCTCGCAGCGATTAGCCTCTGCCATAGAAGAAGATAAAGAACGGTTAAGCCGATATCCGGACAGCAAAGCGTATTTCTTTAGCAAAAATGGCGAGCCGTTAGCAGAAGGAAGTTTACTGAAAAATAAAGCCTACGCGGAAACCTTGTCTGTCATAGCAAAGTATGGCGAAAAGGCTTTTTATCAGGGCCAGATAGCGCAAGATATTGTTAATAAAGTGACAGGCGTTAGCGATAACCCGGGGGTACTGGCGCTGGAAGATTTATCAACCTATAAAATAATAGAGCGTAAGCCGGTATGTGCGCCTTACCGTCAATATTCTGTCTTCGGCATGGGGCCGCCCAGTTCAGGTGCATTAACTGTTGGTCAGATATTAGGTATTGTAAGTCATTTTGATCTTAAAAAACTCGGGTCAGACAGCCCTGAGGCTTGGCAGATCATCGGCGATGCATCACGGCTAGCTTTTGCTGATCGTGGCCGTTATATGGCAGATACTGACTTTGTGCCCATGCCCGAAGGTTTGCTTAACCCGGACTATCTTGCCGGGCGGGCTAAATTGATTCAACCGGGTAAAGCGTTAGCCGAGGTATCCGCAGGTGATCCGCCCTGGAATAATGCGATCGCCCTGGCAGAGGATCAGTCCATTGAACTCCCTTCTACCACGCATATTGTTATTGCAGATAAACAGGGCAATATTATATCCATGACCAGTACAGTTGAAAATAGCTTTGGCTCAAGGTTAATGAGTCATGGTTTTATTTTGAACAACGAGCTGACTGATTTTTCATTCTTGTCTTATAAAGACGGCTATCCTGTCGCTAACCGCGTGGAGCCGGGAAAACGTCCGCGTTCGTCCATGTCTCCGAGCATTATTATGAAAGGTGACAAGCCTTATATGGCATTAGGCTCTCCTGGCGGATCGCGCATTATCGGATATGTTGCCTCTACTATTATTGCGCATTTGGATTGGGGAATGGATATTCAACAAGCCATAGATTTACCCCATTTAGTGAACCGTTTCGGCAGCTATGATCTTGAAGCAGGGACCAAGGCAATAGGATTTAAACAAGCGCTTGAGAAGATGGGCTATCAAGTGAATATTCAAGATCTCAACTCCGGGCTTCACGCAATCTTGTTCAAAGACGGTAGATTAATTGGCGGCGCAGATCCCAGGCGTGAGGGTATTGCCTTAGGGGATTAACGGCCAATTTAAAATGCCGACATGACGCGGGTGTTCTTTTTTCACCCCAGCCAATAACCAAAGTTGAGGGCAAAAAATCACAGACCTGCTGTTAAAAAGGTAAGCTGC
>DATBNI010000037.1:0-4553 GCA_036554425.1 Psychromonas sp. | reverse complement strand
GCCCGGAATGGGAGTTTTATGCTTTAGATGTCAGCGGCAAGTTGCTGGCCTATTCTGCCCCTGAAGGTGTAGTAAAACTCGATAAAGTAAATTTAAAACCGGTTAAGAATTATTTAAATGGTCAACAGTTACCGCTGTATGGGGATGATCCGCGCACGCCAAATACCCAAAAAATATTCTCAGTCAGCCCAATCTATTCTAGTGAGCAGCAAACGCAAGGTTATTTATATGTGATTATTGGTGGACAAAAACGCGATACGGCTATCGCGTTGCTTGCAGGCAGTAAAGTATTAAAAGACAGCGCCTTAATTTTAGGATCGGCAATTCTCTTTGGACTCATTGCCATGTTATTAGCCGTAGCCGTTATCACTAAACCGCTTAAAAAATTAAGCCAACGCAGCTTAGAATATGTGCGTAATGATTTTACCAATCTTAGCCCCGCTCATCATTCATGGTTTGCCAGCAGAGAGATTCAAGATTTAGAACACAGTTTTGTCTGTGCCGCGCAACATATTAACCAGCAGTTGAGTCAAATAAAAACCACAGAACAATTAAGACGTGAGTTGTTATCACATATCTCGCACGATTTTAGAACCCCGCTGACCGCACTCAATGGTTATCTGGAAACCTGGTTAATTAGCGAAGAAAATAAACGCAGCCCTGAACTTATTGCATTAGCGCTTAAAAATGGCCAACAAATCAATCAACTAGTAGAACAACTTTTTGAATTGGCGCGCCTGGAAAGCGGTGATATTCAATTTATTCCAGAGCCAGTCAATGTGGTCGAGCTCGCCTATGATGTGATCCAGCGACTGCGTTACCAGGCAGATAAACAAGGTGTTGGGCTAAGTGTTAAAGTCGACAGCCAACATGGCATTATTGCCTATGCGGACATCAGTAAATTAGAGCGTATTTTGGTAAATTTAATTGATAATGCCATTCGCCATACTCAGGCCAGCGGCGCGGTTAAACTTGAGATCAATGACTATCAAGACAAAGTAGAGATGAGCATAATTGATAATGGCAAAGGCATTCAACATGATGAATTAGAAGCTATTTTCCAACCAAAATATCGCGCCAGCAATACTGAAGGCAGTTTGACAAATGCAGGATTAGGACTGTCCATAGTCAAACGTTTATTAGAAATGCACCACAGTATCATCACCGTCTCTAGTCAACCGGGTATAGGCAGTCAATTCAGATTTGAGTTGGCGAAAAAAGAAACAACTTGATTTGCACCTTACTGAAAAATAAAAAAACCAACACCGCCCCCTTTTAGACGATAAAAAATTGGCCTTAGCTCAGGAACCCTTCCAGATTATTATCTGCTTTATTGTCTTCACCTAACACCTTGTAAATAGAGAGTTCTCTCAGCGATTATTATGTTACAACTACAAATAAGCAGCTCGCCAAAGCTGCTTATTTTGTGTCTGCTTCCTGCATAATACCCAAAAAATGTTTATTTAATCAATTCGTTATAATCAGTCTTCAATAAAAGCAATCTTTTTGCCAATCATCTCAGATATATGCTCCGCTTCTTGTTTGGACAAGTCGATGAATAAGTCATCAAATTCGAGCGTATACTGATCTTCAATGCAGTGTATTGCTACCTGATTAATAGATCGCCAGCGAATCACACGCCCTGTTTGTAACCGGCATTTGTCACCATGAGTTGAGATCAGCAAGTTCTTATATTTAATCTTCATATATTTTACTACCTCTCTTTTTATTAGTGCTGCTCAGTTAGCCGGTTATGGTTGATATTACGGCGATAGCAAGGAAAGTATTACCAATCTATGTTAAGAGTATAGGAAGAATAAAAGCCTTTTACCCAAAAAAATGTTGAATTTAAAATGCAAAAAAACGAGTGATCTTACCTAAACTAAAGGCCAGCAGATAATTAAACAAAGGCATTTCGCCCCCAAACTGACTTAGCAGCAAGACGCGTCCTATTAGTGCAGTTAGATTTTCCTATGCTGGCGGACAACACGCTTTCCATGCATTTTGAACAGCCTTCACCGGTATTCAAACGACCCGAGATTTAGCCAATTCCCAATGCACCTTCTACTCTAATGTCGTCAAAGAAATGTGCGGCAAATATCCTAAACATCGCCGCCCGGATACTTGATTAAAAACAGAAAATAGCTTGTGAACCGTCAGCTGCACAATTAAGTACCGATGGTTTAAACGAGTTAATTTAGTCTGTTTTCCCCTCATCTCACCATCAAATATATATTTACTACTATTATTATGAAAAGAATATTCTCATTGAGGATCATGCGCAGAGCTCTGCCGGGGTAATAACCCTGATCAATAATTGCAGTCAAAATCAGCATTGCCTCCTATCCTGAGACGAATGAGAGTATTAATGGAAAAAATAAAATTGCGCGGCAGGCAATATTAGCTTGATAACAACAAGCCTATTTATGCCCTAAAATATAAATAATTTTTACCGTTGAAAAAACTGATTGAAGCTGGCCGCTTTCGATAAACCAAGTAGATATACAACCCTGTTCAAAGGTTAGTCCTATGACAATTACAAATAAAAAATCAAAAACAAACACTTATGAAATCGCCTCTGGAATATTCCGTATTAACACACCTATTAACTTTCCAGATGGCAGTGGTTTTTCGTTTAATCAATACCTTATCCTTGATGATAAACCGCTGATTTTTCATACCGGCCCGCGAAAAATGTTCCCTCTCGTCAAAGAAGCTGTTGCTAGCTTAATTTCACCGGAAAAACTTGCTTATATCGCCTTTTCGCATGTTGAGGCCGATGAGTGCGGCTCTCTCAACGAATGGCTTGCAGTTGCGCCGCAAGCAATACCATTATGCAGTATGGTTGCTGCTTTGGTGTCTATTAATGACCTTGCAGACCGTCCACCCCAAGGACTAACTGATGGTCAGTCTATCTCTTTAGGTGAACATTCTCTGCGCTGGCTGGATACACCTCATCTCCCTCACGCATGGGAATGTGGTTATTTTATTGAAGAAACAACCCATACATTATTATGCGGGGATCTTTTTACTCAGGGAGGGGCAGATCTGCCCGCTATTACAAAAGAGGATATTTTGGGCCCGAGTGAAGCTTTCAGGAAATCAATGGATTATTACTCGCACACTAAAAATGCACGATTTTTACTTGAAAAACTGGCAGCAACTAAACCAACAACACTCGCATGTATGCATGGAAGTGCATGGCGCGGGGACGGAGAAAAATTACTTTTATCCCTTGCCGATGCGCTGACGGGCTGAAATCAGACAATATACTCGGCTAAACCCTGCCAATATCACACTGCTAAAAAGAAGGGTAATAGAAATCGATATTGGCTTATAAAATTGATATTAAAGAATAAAAAACTGAGGCATTGTGCCTCAGATAGTGAAAATTTAAGCTATCGCCACCCTATATTTTTCCGTCAGCACGCACTGTAGCTCACGCTCAAATTCGCCAATAGCATCGCCTTTATGCTTGATTAAGCAGCTTGCTTCCTAATTGCTTGATATTCTGCTTTCTTGTCTAATGCTCCGCTAATGCGTGTTAACACCAGGGCAAATAGCACCACAAGCGCGCCAATCCAAGGGGTGTTCATCAGACCGGCTTGTTCGACTATTAAACCGCCTCCCCAGGCACCAAGTGCAATCCCGACATTAAATGCGGCGATATTAAGGCCAGAGGCCACATCAACGGCATCAGGTGTATGTTCTTCAGCCAGTGTTACCACGTAAACTTGCAGACCAGGGACATTACCGAAGGCAAATGCCCCCCAAACTAAGATAGTTACTATCGCAGCAATGGGGTTAAACGCGGTGAAGCTGAACACCAGCAGCACCACGGCAAGGGCGGTAAAAATAATGGTTAGCGCTTTAATGGGGCCCATTTTATCGGCCATTTTTCCGCCCCAGATATTACCGACTGCAACCGATACCCCATAAACCAGCATAATCAAGCCGATCGAGCTTGAATCAAAACCAGAAATCTGTTCCAGAATAGGTGCTAAGTAGGTAAATGCAATGAATGAGCCGCCGTAACCAATCGCTGTAATTGCGTATACCAAGAGTAAACGAGGCTCCGAGAGTACTTTCAATTGCGCTGCAATCTTAGTTGCCGCTGCCTGCTGTAAGTTATTTGGTACTAACAGCGCGCTGCCGATAAGTGCAATCAAGCCGAGTAGCGCCACAGCTAAAAAGGTTGCCTGCCAGCCGAACGTTTGGCCGATATAGGTCCCCAGCGGAACCCCCGTCACAAGTGCAACGGTTAACCCCGTAAACATGATGGCAATCGCACTCGCCGCCTTTTCTTTTGAGACTAAACCTGTCGCAATAGTAGTTCCTATTGAAAAGAACACTCCATGAGCCAAACCCGTCAGGATACGTGCGGCAATCAGTGTTTCATATCCCGGAGCTTGCCACGCCAGTATGTTACCTGCGACAAAAAGTCCCATCACACAAAGCAATACATGCTTGCGGTTCCAGCTTCCGGTCAGCGCAGTTAAAACAGGTGCACCAATGGCAACACCCACGGCATACAGGCTGACCAACAGCCCGGC
>DATBNI010000034.1:0-2097 GCA_036554425.1 Psychromonas sp. | reverse complement strand
TTGGATATTACTCTAAAAGCTCTTTAATGAGCTCTAATCTATTTTCCGCAGATAGCTCTTTAACAAACTCCTTAATGTTACCCTGCGATAAAGCGGCGGCTATTAGAAGTTCGTGTAATTGTTCGGCTGAATTAATACTGTTGAATTCAAGCAAATTTAGTTCTTTTATTTCTTCTTCGGTTGGAATACGGGTAGTTTCTAAATCATCCGCCGAATATACCTTTAGTGTTTTAAGTCGGTTTAAAAGCATAGTTTGTTGAAGGTTATGCATTCGAACAGCTAAAGTAATTTTCAGATTTCCATTGCAAAACTCCGGATCTTTTATTGGAACAGCTTTGCCATTTACATCAACCACGAACACTTTCACATCCAGTGACGTATCAATTTTTAATGCATATTCATCACCCATAAATTTCCCTATAATCTCATTGGTATTTTCTGTTTTATTTTGTTCTATTTGACAGCGCGTAGCTATTGGTAAATGAACTACATTAAATATAGCGCAATTTGCTAATAAATCTGCAGAGACTCATTTCTGCAGCGGTAAATGCTTCTGCTGTTAGCCGCAGCTTTGGTATTTGCAGACGAACAACATCTGCCTGCCGCGCTATTTTTTTAATAGCGGCAGGATCGCCGGAAACCCTTTTGTAACCCAGCGTGTTAGTCCTAATTCAAATCGCACATCCCCGTGCGGAGCAGAACATAGTCGAAACAGCACTCTACTCACTCAAGGCACATTGGTATAATTGGTTGATATCCTCTAATGCGTTATGCTGGCATCTCTGCTATTTTATTGTAATCGGCTGAGCTTTTAAGATAGGTAAAATGTATTGGCGCTGCATATCTGGTCTTTAGTCTATTTACAAAGATAACAATAAAATAGCGATAAGCGCGGGGAAATCAGACCCGGTTTAGGGCTCTATTTTTACTCAGGGAAGGTTTCCTGTCCGATGACAAGATTCAGTGCCCCCATGGGGATTTTTAGAGGGAGATGCCCTAAAATGCAAAGGGCCAAAAGTGATTTAAAACCTGTAAAGTAGTGGCCAAATTCATTTGGCCACCAGGGAGTAAAATTTCTTGTTTTACCCTTAAATTATTTAACTGGTTAATCACAATATTTAATTAACGGCCTTATTTCCTTGCGCCAATTGGCACCATAACATGCACATAAGGAGTGCCTTTCCACATTACATAAGGCCCGCCGATACTGGGATCTGTTGGCAGTGAATCTAATAATGCCGCATCGGGAGTAATAATCATCACATGTGGTCCTTCTACAATCCATTGATTATCAGCTGTTTTTTCTTCAGCATAAGGATCCGTATTACTGGCCCCTTCATCACCTGCTAACATATAGGAGATACCTATAGTTTTTGCTTCAAATGGCTTCTTGTTTGTCCAGGCATCAGCCCATTCCAGCCAAGTTGCATCCAAACACATGGGAGCCGTCCCTTGTAACTGGGAGGGCGTTGGAAAACAAGTGTAATTATTAGTTCCTTTTTGCAATACATTTTTATCCCAATCCATTACGGTAACAGTCGCTCTAAGGGTTGGAGGAGCTGCGCTTAACGCATCTTCTAAAAGTGTTTGAGATTCGTTACTTGCGTGAACTGTTACTAGACTGCTCATAAAAGCAGCTGTAAAAGTTAATATATAGGCATAAATTTTCATAAAATCACCTCTTTGTTTAATGGCGCTACAATGCAGTAGCTGATTAATTATAGTTCACTGTGAATAATGTTACAGGGAGTTTATCGCTGATTTTATCGTGCAGAAAAATGATCTTTTTTAATTCTTTTGCTATTAGTGGCTTAGCGAAAATGGTCATTAAATCATTGAGGATAGCCAAATTTTTTTCGTTATCGATTCTATTTTCTCGATACAAGCGGTAACGAGTTTGCCCTGTGGTCGGAAGAGTGCGCATAATAGTCTTTCAGTATAAAGCTGTTTGCTGTTGTTCTATTTTGACCGGACTCGCTGACCTCATTAACGACCGGGATGCAGTACTGCATTCTCTATCGTCAATATTGAGTGCAGTGTGCTGAAGCACATTTTCTGGCAAAGTCTTTAGTTTCTATCTGGATGGTAATGTGAGAT
>DATBNI010000028.1:0-6437 GCA_036554425.1 Psychromonas sp. | reverse complement strand
TATTTCCGAGAAAAAAAGGATAAAATTTTGTTATTTAACGGGCAGGAATACCCAACAGATGCGCAAGGTTACCTACTGGATTCAACCTTATGGTCCAGGGAATTAGCGGCATTTATTGCCCGGTCAGAATCACTGGAAATGACCGAGCAACACTGGCAAGTTATTTTTTTTGTTCGTCATTTTTATCTCGAGTATAATACCTCACCAGCAATGCGCACTCTGGTTAAAGCGCTGGAAAAAGAATACGGAAAAGAGAATATAAGCAGTCGTTATTTATACCGTCTTTTTCCCAAAGGGCCTGCCAAACAAGCGACTAAAATTGCCGGATTGCCAAAGCCCGCTCGCTGCATTTAACGGGCAGTAGAGAATAACTATTTTAGATTTAATCAAACTTAACAAACAACAACTATTATTAATAAGGATTAACCTATGCCAAAGGCAAGCGACATTAAAAAAAATACCGCGGTAGAATACAACAACAGTGTTTACATTGTGAGAGATATTGAACGTTCTGTGCCGCAGGGCCGTGCTGGCGGCAGTTTGTACCGCTTCCGTATGTACGACGTTGTTTCCGGCTCAAAAATTGATCAAACATTCAAAGATAATGAGATGCTGCCCTTAGCCGATTTAATCCGCCGTAATGTTATGTTTTCTTATCTTGATGGTGATCAGTATGTGTTTATGGACAGCGAAGATTATACGCCTTACAACCTCGATAAAGACAGCATCGCAGACGAAGTACTCTTTATTAATGAAAATACCCAAGGCCTTCAAGTGGTATTAGTTGACGGTGCACCTGTCGCGCTGGAACTCCCTTCCAGTGTCGATCTGGAAATAGTAGAAACGGCTCCCTCTATTAAAGGTGGATCGGCAACGGCGCGTACCAAACCAGCGATACTCTCCACCGGTCTAACGGTACAGGTACCAGAGCATATCTCTACGGGTGATAAAATCAAAGTGAACACTGCTGAACATAAATTTATGGGCCGCGCTGATAAATAACAATTAATATTAAAAAAGGGGAGCCATAATATGAGCTCCTTTTTTTTAAGCTCCGCTATTATAGCAATGCCACTGATACCAACTAAACTTAGTTTAATTAAAATTTCCTGTTATTTGTGCCATAAAAAAAGGCGACTATATTTAGTCGCCTTTTTAATCTTGTAAAAGATAATCTAACTAGAACTCTTATTCAGCAGGATATTTAATCTCCGCATTAGCCATTAACGCCATTGTTAAGGCTTGATAGGTTGATTCAGAAAATAAACGTTGTAACCTCTGTTCAATTTTTTGTATATCATCACCGTTTCTTAACTCAGGAGCAAGTTCATGAACAGACTTCAGTTCAATTAAAGCATAATCACCTGCTGTGGTGGTCACCCAATCGTAGGTCGCCTGCTGTACCGTTGGTTTGGCTAATTTAAATACCGCTTGCACCACACGATAATCAAGCTCAGGGGCATCACGGGTAAAGGTTAACGGCTCACTGAATGCCAACTTTTTCTCAGTCAATAACTTTTCAATCGGCTCTTGCGCTTTCAACTTGACCATTAAGGATTTAACAAACGCTTCGGTGTTTTTATGCGCTTTCTCTGCTTGCAGCTGCTCTGTAATCTGCTCAGAAACATCAGCAAGCGGTTTCAATGCAGCTCCCTGGTAACTGTTAATATGAACAACAATGGCTTTATTTTCAGAAAGCTCAATAAGATCCGAGTTCATTCGATCTTCACGGAATCCACTGTCAAATACGACTTTTAAAACCGCATTATCTGCAAGCGGTTCCGGCGCTTCTGCCGCTGAAAACAGTTCTGTATGTTGAACATCTCCGCCAACTACCTTAGCTGCTGCATCTAAATTATCCGGCATTTCAAAGGCAACTTCACTTAACCTTTGTTGCAATTCGTAATAAAGATCTGTCATTTTTTCCTGTTTGGCAGCGTGCTCAACTTGTGCTGTCACTTCAGACAGGGGAAGTGTTTTACTTTCTTGAATATCGACTAATTTGATGATGTGATAACCAAATTGTGATTTAACCACGCCAGATAAAGGTTCTTCTAGGCTGAGCTGAAATGCAGCATCATCAAATGCAGGATCCATTACACCACGTTCAAACCAATCCAATTCGCCATTATTTTTAGCAGAATAGCTGTCCTCAGAGTTTTCAGCGACAAGTTGCGTAAAATCAGCTCCCTTTTCAAGTTTAGACAAAATAGCTTGTGCTTTTTCTTTTGCTACCTCAGTGTCACCGAGCAGTAAGATATGCGCAACTTTACGCTTTTCACTGCGCTGATAATCAGAGGCGTGAAGGTCATAATAGTTTTCCAGCTCATCATTGCTCACGGTCACCTCGTCAGCTAATAATGAACCATCTAAGACAACATAATCAACACTGACTTGCTCTGCTGTTTGAAATAACTGGCTGTTATTTTCGTAATAAGTGGCTATCTCTTGTTCACTTATTGGATCGGTATTCGCAAAATCATCCGTATTAACCGTGAGCACTCTCGCGACACGTTTTTGAGCTTGTAAGCGGTTAGCCTGATCCACTTCCATCGGTAAACTGAATTCACTTCCGAGCACCATGGTAAGCAACTGACGGCGAGCCAAGTCCTGTTTCACACTTTCACTAAATTGCGCCGGTGTATAACTCGCTCTTCTTAATAATGAGAGGTATTGTTCGTTATTGAAATTTCCATCAACTTGAAACTCGGGCATGCTGCGCATTTCTTGCTTAACTTGCTCATCACCAATACGTAATCCCATATCATTAATGGCTTGCGTAAGAAGACGCTCGGAAATCACAGTTTGCAGCGCTTGCTGTCTGATTTGTTGGTTAAAATCAGGTGTTGCTGCAAGCAGTTCAAACTGCTCACCATACTGCTGCTCTAAACGGGCACGCTCATTTTGATAAGCTTGCTCAACGGTCGCTTTACTGATTTCTTCACCGTTCACGACAACAGCAACGTCAACATTGCTCCCCCCCAAATAACTGCTCACGCCCGCCAAGGCGAAGGAGAGAATGATAACAACTATAATAATTTTAGCCGTGGCACCTTGTGCGCCTTCGCGCATTTTATCTAACATAACTTTTCTTCTCTTAAAAACTTATACCAATTTTTAATGGCAACTTAATTGATAACATTCTGCCGTTAATCGCCGCATGTGCAACTAAAGCGCTTCAAATTTTAACACTAAAAAGATACTTTTTAATAGAATCGATATTAAATAAAAAAGCGCATCATCGGATGCGCTTAATGTATAACAGTTGTATTGCATCACTGCAAATAAACCGGATATAGACTTTATCAAACAACCGATTAAGCGTTGATTGCATCTTTTAATGATTTACCAGCTTTAAATGAAGGTACTTTAGCTGCTGCAATTTGTATCGGTTCGTTGGTTTGTGGGTTGCGGCCTGTACGTGCAGCACGCTCTTTAACTGAGAAAGCACCAAAACCGATAAGTGAAACATTATCACCTTCAACTAATGCAGTCGTCACACTCTCGATAAAAGCATCTAATGCACGGCCTGCTGCTGCTTTAGAAATATCAGCACTTTCCGCAATATTATCGATCAGTTGTCCTTTGTTCATTTTACATCTCCATCTTATTATTTTAATGTCCGTCATGAAAAGCTTAATTCATATGCCTTTAATGCATTTTGGTAAGGCTACGTTGCTATTTAATTAGGTGCAAGTAAATTTATAAAAAACTCACCTGCAGCCCTCTATTTTCTGCGGTTTATCACCTATTTAGGTGATTTTTCCAACGAAAATCCTTTTATACTATCCTGCAGCGCAATTTCCAACACTTCATCAATCCAGCGAACGGGTTTGATTTCGAGTTCATCCTTAATATTATCAGGAATCTCTTCCAAATCTCGGGTGTTTTCAAAAGGAATTAATACGGTTTTAATGCCTCCACGTCGTGCAGCCAATAATTTCTCTTTCAAGCCGCCAATAGGTAACACTTCTCCACGCAGCGTAATTTCACCGGTCATAGCAACGTCTGCTCGGACAGGAATACCCGTCAGGCTGGAGATCAGCACGGTACACATAGCCGCGCCCGCACTCGGACCATCTTTAGGCGTAGCACCTTCAGGTACATGCACATGAATATCGCGTTTCTCATGAAAATCGGCATTAATGCGCCATTCTTCTGCTTTGGCACGCACCACTGTCATCGCGGCCTGAATCGACTCTTTCATTACATCACCCAAAGATCCGGTATAGGTTAATTTACCTTTCCCGGGAACGGAGGTCGCTTCAATGGTGAGCAGCTCGCCCCCGACTTCTGTCCAGGCAAGTCCTGTCACTTGTCCGACTTGATTGGCCGAATCCGCTTTACCAAAATCAAAGCGGCGCACCCCGAGATAATCTTTTAAATTATCAATGGTCACATCAACTTTTTTGATCTTTTTATCAAGCAGTATTTGTTTAACCACTTTACGACAAATTTTTGATATTTCACGCTCTAATGAACGTACTCCGGCTTCTCGCGTGTAATAACGGACAATGCCGATAATAGCACTGTCATCGATACTGATCTCACTTTCTTTCAAACCATTGCGTTTAACTTGCTTACCGGTTAGATGCTGCTGAGCAATATTCAATTTTTCGTCTTCGGTATAACCCGACAAACGGATGACTTCCATTCGATCCAGCAATGGGCCGGGAATGTTCATTGAATTTGAAGTAGCAACAAACATGACATCTGACAAATCATAGTCAACTTCTAAATAATGGTCGTTAAAAGTATTATTTTGCTCGGGATCTAAGACTTCAAGTAAAGCAGAAGCAGGATCACCACGCAGATCGGAGGCCATTTTATCTATTTCATCTAATAAAAACAGTGGGTTTTTCACCCCCACTTTAGTCATTTTTTGAATTATTTTACCCGGCAGTGAACCTATATAAGTACGACGATGTCCGCGAATCTCCGCTTCATCCCGAACCCCCCCTAATGCCATACGTACATATTTACGCCCGGTGGCGCGCGCAATTGACTGACCTAATGAGGTTTTACCGACACCGGGAGGACCGACTAAACATAAAATTGGCCCCTTTAATTTATTAATACGCGTTTGCACTGCAAGGTATTCTAAAATACGTTCTTTTACTTTTTCTAAACCATAATGATCCGCATCTAAAATTTCTTCTGCTTTGGCCAGATTCTTTTTCACCGGCGTGCGTTTTTTCCAGGGAACATTCACTAAGCTTTCAATGTAAGTGCGGATAACACTGGCTTCAGATGACATTGGCGACATCATTTTTAATTTTTTAAGCTCTGAAGTTGCCTTTTCATAAGCTTCTTCAGACATGCCAGCCTGCTCTATTTTTTCAGCAAGTTGGTCATGGTCATTGGCGCCCTCTTCTGACTCGCCCAACTCTTTTTGAATCGCTTTCATCTGTTCATTAAGATAATACTCACGTTGACTCCGCTCCATCTGCTTTTTAACGCGCGAACGGATACGTTTTTCAACTTTTAGAATATCTTCTTCATTTTCCATCATCGCCATCAGATATTCAAAACGCTCGGTAATAGAGTTTAACTCCAGAGCGGTTTGTTTGTCTTCCAGATTTAACGGCATGTGTGCGGCGATGGTATCAGCTAAACGTTCCGCATCATCAATACCATTCACTGAAGCCAAAACCTCGGGCGGGATTTTTTTATTAAGCTTGATATAAGATTCAAATTGTCCCATTACACTGCGTAATAAAGCCTCTTCCTCTTTTTCATCAATGGCTTCGCTTTCCAGCAGCTCAACTTCAGCAAAAAAATAATCTTTATTTTCAATGTTATTAATCAATCGCGCACGTTGTACACCTTCAACTAACACTTTAACTGTACCATCCGGTAATTTCAATAATTGCAGAATATTTGCAATTGTCCCGACTGTATACAGATCTTCTAATTTTGGATCATCTAATGAAGCTTCTGTTTGCGCCACTAATAATACTTTTTTACCCTGCTCCATGGCAGCTTCTAAACAGCTGATAGATTTTTTTCTACCAACAAAAAGTGGAACAACCATGTGCGGGTAAACGACTACATCACGTAGGGGTAATACCGGCAGGGTTAATTGCAGCTCTGATTCAGTTTTCATAATATCCCCAGAAAATATTCATTTATTTCTTCTTATTCGCGACAACAAATAAATTTTAGAATGCGTAATAAAGTATACTGGGGATTAGAGTTTTTTTTTCAAGGTAATAAATGAAAAAAGAGAGCACAAGGCTCTCTTTCTTAACTATTATTGGTTTGATTGCTTATTTATCAGACGATGCTAATTGTTTTTTCTCTTCAGAATAAATCAATAAAGGTTTTGCCTCACCATCAATGACATTTTCATCAATAACCACTTTGCTGACATTTTTTACCGAGGGTAAGTCATACATAGTATCAAGCAATACCGCTTCAACAATTGAACGCAGTCC
>DATBNI010000622.1:0-2642 GCA_036554425.1 Psychromonas sp. | reverse complement strand
TATGGGGCTGCTGGCTCATCTCAGTTAATCGAGCTAATAACTGCAACGCAAAGTAATATTGCCTCTGCATTGTCAATTAGTGCGTCTCAGCAATCAAATTCAATCAGCGCCACACAGTCAAGCAATGCAAGCGCCTTACTTGTTGAGCAACTTCAAGCACTAGATTTAATCACAACCCAGCAAATTAACAGTTCACAATTGTTAAGCCTTGAGCAGCAGCAAAGCTTACAAACTATTATTGCAACCCAGCTTAATATTGCAGGGATAATCGATCTTGAAAGTGTTCAGGCTGTATCTTTTATTACTGCAACCCAGAGCAACACAGCGGAGGCTTTAAATTTAGATCAATTTGACGGTCAGGTAATTACTTTAATTGCAGCAGAGCAGGTCAACGAAGCCCAGACGATATTAATTAGCCAGGTAAGTAGATTAGATTTTTTATCTGCTAACCAGATCAATGACTCGCAAGCACTAAGCATTAGCCAGAATTCAAAATTAAACACAATAAACGCTCAACAAATAAACACTGCAGCTATAATGAATATTTTGGCGGGCGGCGATGATACTGATTTGTCAGGGCTAGAGCTTGTCCAAATAAGCGAAGTTTATGATTTATTAAAAATAAAAAACGAGTATAGTTTAATCAAGAAGTAACAAATTTAAAATTGGAGATATGAAAATGGCACAATTTGCACCAGACTTAACGCTACAAAACGGACCGCAGTACTTAAAGGATAATATTACGATCGCTTATGTATGCAAAGCACCGTCGAAAGCGGATAACCTAGCGACAATTATAACAAAATCTTTTGCATCGGTCGCGGTAGCTGGCGCAGATGTTACAATAACAGACAGTGGCGATAATCTACTGTTAACTGTTAATGGCAAAACAGGTTTAGATCCTAGCGCAACGGCAACAGCGGGCGAAGATATTGCAGTGGTTTATTGTTCGGCAACTGAGGTCCTAGGGTGCATTGATGCTACCGATAGAATTTTGACGAATGAGGAAGGCGATACAATCGACATCCCAGCCGGGCAGGTAACAATCAATAACTGGTCATAATTATGAAAGTTAACGCCTATAGAAACGCATCGAATACAGAGTCATACACTGTTATTAAAAACGGTGTAGAGTTTGATTTAAGCGCCGCTGGAGTAACTAAGATCGAGGTTGTCGCAGGAACTGCAGAGATAAGCAGCATTACCGATGATGTTGTTTTTTCTGGCTCAACACTTAGCATTAAATGGGGCTCGCTTAACCTTGATAAAGGAGGAGTGAAACCCACTATTTACGCGTACAAAGTTGATGACTTAGAAGGGGAAGTTTTATTCGGTCCTAACAAGTCTGAAATTTTACTAGAAGTAATACCAGACAGCAGATCTGTTTAATAAAAAAAGAAATCCCAGCTCCCCTTGCCCCACTAACCTGGGGCTTTTTTTTGCCTAAAGATAAATTAATGTAAAATAAATGCTTTACTTTATGCGGATTATATATATTATCTATATAACAAAATTCTAACCACAAAGGGTAATAAAATGTTAACACTTGAAGAAAAAGCAGCAATTAAGGACGGAATAGAAGCAGAATTGTCTAAAAAGTATGGGGTAGATACATTGGGGCTCTATTCAAACCAAGTTTACTACGAGGAACTATTAAGTAGGGTATTGACCGATATTTACAACGCAGAATATCCAGGTTAAAGGATGATTATTTTATTTACTTTATATATATTTTATATATACTAACCAAGCTTGCTAATTACGGTAAGTAAATCGAGAGGGTAACAACAATGAATAAAGAAACGCAGCAAAAAAACGTATTGCTATGGGATACATTCGAAGCAACTGATCCGGCTTATACAAAACGTTCTAACGTGTCAGGCCAACAAAGAGTCAGCGCCGACGCTCAATATAAGAAAAAGCAAATCACAAAAGCATTTGGCCCAATGGGTAAAGGCTGGGGTGTTATTGCTGAATCAGAAAAATACGAGCGCATTAATTACGATGGCGGAACCACTCTATTAAATTATACAGCAACCGCTTTTTACATTGGCGGCGATCAGCATTATACATTCCCAATTGCTGCAGGCATTAAAGAGGCTTTCATCACTCAAGGCGGTAAAGGCTATTTAAAAATTGATGAAGAGGCGATCAAGAAGGTAAGGACTGATGCACTTACTAAAGGGTTCACGGATCTTGGTTTCTGTTCTGATATTCATATGGGCAAGTTTGACGATGATACTTATGTAACTGCAGCTTATGCAAAGTCAGCACTTGAGAAAGAAGAAAACGCAGACGAAGCATTTCAAAAAGCAAAATCAGAAATTGACGAATGGGCCAAAACCGAAGTTGCTGCCTGCATTTCTCTATTGCCTAAATCAATCAACGGTTTCAAGGGTGCAATGGCAGGGACTAGAAAGAAATTACTTACTAGATGCGCTGCAGTAGGTATTAACAGCAAAGCGTACACAGATCGAATAGATCAGATCGTTACAGAAGAATTAGCAAAGTTAGAGGGTAACTAAAATGAAAATCAATACTAAAAAAACAGAGTTGGCATTAAAAGCGGTATCAAGTGAAATCGATATATTCATTGTAGACGCACAAGCAGAAGTTCAAGCATTGAAAGAAGAATATGGAAA
>DATBNI010000616.1:0-6566 GCA_036554425.1 Psychromonas sp. | reverse complement strand
TACCCTACCCATTTATAAATGCGAGTTTCAGTGTTCTGTCAAAGTGTTAAAACATCTAACATGCTCGCGTGCATTTATAATGACAACATATTTTAATATTATCAATTTTTGATTTCACCAGGTCGGCATGTTCAAACAAATCAGGTATAATATAAAGTTTAGCAAATGGGTCAGATAACAACTTAAGCTGCGCAAACAACTGCGCCGCTTAAAAGACGTAATACAGCAATTGTGTAAAGAAACGTAAATAATCATACAAATTATTAAAATTATTGTCTAATAGTCAGGCAAATAATATTCTTTCATTCAGTTTTTTAATTTGGGATGCATTTAAATTTTTCCTAAATATATTTTTACAGTACCTCGATTTATATGATGCCGAGGTAACGGATAAGGCCACAACATGGAAAAATTACTAATAATTGACGATGATATTGAACTTGTTTCTTTACTTGCCGAATTTTTGTCTCTCGAGAATTTTGATGTTGAAACGGCGTGCGATGGAGAAGAGGGGTTACAAAAAACACTTGATGGTAATTATGAACTGATTTTATTAGATGTCATGATGCCGCGAATGAATGGCTTTGAAATGTTGAAGTTATTGCGCCAAAAAAGTGACATACCGGTATTAATGCTCACGGCTAAAGGTGAGGATATTAATAAAGTATCGGGGCTTGAGCTGGGTGCTGATGACTATCTTGCAAAACCATTCAGTGAACGTGAATTAATTGCACGTATTCGAGCCATTTTACGACGTACTCAATATAAAAAGGTTGATCAGGTAAGCAGGATAAACCATCTGGATATTGAACTTTTTCCCGCTCAGCAGCAGGCCGTTTGTCAGGGTGTTACCATTGAATTAACCGGAACTGAATTATTGTTATTAGAAAAGTTTATCCTGCATCCCGGAGAGTTATTTTCAAAAGCAGAGCTTAGTGAGCAGGTACTAGATAAAAAATTAGAACCTTTTGACCGCAGCATTGATATGCATTTAAGTAACTTAAGACGGAAGTTACCAGAGAGACTTGACGGACACACTCGCGTTAAAAACTTTAGAGGCCGTGGTTACATGTGGTTAGAGGGTCAATTGAGCCTGCAGGGCGTTGTTTGATACTCTCCCAAGTATCCGCAATCCCGGCATTGGATCTCCCTTTAATAAAACAGGGTGATATTAACAATTCAAAAAGTAGTTTGGGTATAGCGGATTAATATCACCTCTTACATAGGATGCATTGTGAATTGGAAGCTGATCAACACCTTGTTTATAAAAATATTTTTATCTTTTTGGTTTTTAATCTCTGTATTAACCACAGTGTTAATTTCATTTCCCCTATTAGATAACAGACAGCTTCAGAATGTCACCAGCAGTGATTTAGATGATTTAAATCTGGCTCAGCAAAGTTTGCAAAAGTTCGCTGAGCTCCACCCGGAAGCGACGGTCAAAGAATTACTCGAGTATGATCAGGGAACTGATTTTCGTAAGGTCTATTTAACTGACTTTTCAGGCAGTTTCGTCAATGATAGCGCCCCGCGGAAAATGCGCCAGTTTATTTTAGATAGCGACTCTGCAGAACTGCCCCAGAAAAAAATCGTTAGAGAGCTCACTTATTTAGGCCCAATCATATTTAATCACAACCAGCAGAGTTATTTGCTGTATTTTTCAGCCCCTAACCAAAAAGAGTCATTGGAAGTGATTGAATGGTTGATTGACAATCCTTTTTTATTACTGCTCACCGCCTTATTTATCAGCACCCCGCTTTGCGCAATACTGGCATGGCATTTAACCCAACCACTTCGCCAACTTCAAGAAGTTGCCAATCAGGTTGCTCAAGGTGAACTCAACACTCCTTTCCCGATCATTAATAATAGTGATGAAATACAAGGCCTTGCAGATTCTATGCAATTAATGGTCATTTTCTTAAAAAACATGCTCAATAACCAACAACGCTTACTGAGTGATATTTCCCACGAATTGCGTTCACCTCTGACGCGCTTGGGCCTGGCGCTTGCGATTAGCAAAAAACATTCAGGTACAAACAAAGAGTTTCTCCGTATTGAACTTGAGACAAAACGCATTGAATCGATGATAAGTGAGATGTTAAACCTTTCACGCATCCAGTTGAGTCCCATGCAAAAAGAGGATATTGCACTTAATGAGTTTTTAGATGAGCTTTTTTTAGATGCTGAGTTTGAAGCAAATGAGTATGGAAAAATATTTACTTATCCGCCATTATCAACCATTAATATCAATCTGTATCCGGAGTTAGCTTACCGCGCTATCGAAAATGTTATCCGCAATGCCATTAAATATGCACAGCACAATATTATTGTTGAAATATCAATAATACCCCAGGCAATCATTTTGAGTATTAAAAATGATGGACCGCTGATTCCTGAAAATGAGCTGACCAATATTTTTCGTCCTTTTTATCGCTTAAGCGAAGCAAGGGATAGAGGAACAGGCGGGGAAGGCTTAGGTTTGAGTATTGCTGAAAATGCCATGTTTAAACATGGTGGAAAAATTTGGGCGGAAAACATTGATAATCAGGTCTGTATGCACTTACAATTCCCCCGCTTTGATTAAACAGTCAACTCACACAATGATAAACACGCTTTGCAGCGGATATTCCTGTAATAAGACTCAACAAAGAAGATGGCTACCCCCTATGATTGAAATAGCACTGTTTGAACCTGAAATCCCCCCAAACACAGGAAATATTATCCGCCTATGCGCCAATACAGGCTGCGTATTACATTTAATTGAACCCTTAGGTTTTGATTTAGACGATAAAAAAGTCCGCAGAGCAGGCCTGGACTACCGTGAAATGACCCATGTCTATCGCCATAAAGATTACAATGCTTTTTTACAGGCGGTATCAGGTAAAAGAATTTTTGCCTGCACAACAAAAACAACCACTTTTCATAGCCAGGCAGCTTTTCAAGCGGACGATGTATTGCTCTTTGGTCCGGAAACACGGGGACTACCCAGTGAAATTCTCGACCTTTTACCTACCGAGCAAAAATTGCGTATTCCCATGATGGCGGAAAGTCGCTCAATGAACTTATCCAATGCGGTCTCTGTATTCGTCTACGAAGCCTGGCGGCAGCTCGATTTCAAGGGTGCAGTTTAAAAAATAGCGGTTAGCTGACAGCGGTCGGCCAACAGCTTTTTATTGCGCTTGTAATACTTCCACCAGCATCTGCACTGTTCGATTGCCTCTAAATTCATTGATATCTAAACGGTAAACACAATATACATTTTTCACCATAGGATTTGGCCAAAACTCGACGTCAATATTAAAGGCGATCGCGTCAATAGTTTTACCTTCGAACTCTAAGGTCATTTTTAAATGTTTGCTGCCCACCAGACGCTGCTGTAACAGTTTAAATTCGCCGTCAAATAAAGGAGCCGGAAAGCCCTGCCCCCAGGGACCTGCATCCCTTAACTCCTGGGCTTGTTCAAGACTAAACTGCCGGCCTTTCAACTGCCCATCACAAAGGATGATATTGTTTAGCAGGTCACTGTCGACCTGTTCTTGCAGTACCCTGTTGATTGTTTGACTAAACAATTCAAAGTCGGCCTCTTTTAGGGAGAGACCTGCAGCCATGGCATGCCCGCCGAATTTCAAAATAACACCTGGTATTTTTTTATCCACTAAATCGAGCATATCGCGAATATGTACGCCTGGAATGGAGCGTGCTGATGCTTTAATTTCGCCATTATTAGCCTTGGCAAAGGCAAAGGTAGGACGGTAATACCTTTCTTTAATTCGCGATGCCACTAAACCTATCACCCCTTGATGCCACTGCTTTTCAAATAAGCAAATCGCATGGGGGATATTATTTTCATCAAGTGACAAATTGGCTAAGGTTTTTAACGCCTCGGTCTGCATGCCCTGCTCGATCTCACGGCGGGACTGATTTAACGCATCTAATTCATTAGCGAGTATATTTGCCTGCTCAACATTTTCGCATAATAACAACTCAACACCGAAACTCATTTCATCGAGGCGTCCGGCGGCGTTTAATCTTGGCCCTAATGAAAAACCTAAATCACTCGCGACTAACTGGCCTTGGTTTCTTTTGGCAACGCTGATCAAGGCGCTGATACCGACCCGGCAAACCCCCGCGCGAATACGCGCCAATCCCTGATGGACTAAAGTGCGGTTATTCGCATCCAGCACCACCACGTCAGCAACAGTGCCTAATGCCACTATATCTAACAATGTTGCTAAATTAGGCGCTTTAAAATGGGTAAAATAGCCTTTGCTGTGCATAAAGGCACGTAATGCCAGCATCACGTAAAACGCGACACCGACACCGGCCAAGTTTTTACTCGGAAAATCACACCCCACTTGATTAGGGTTAACTATTGCATCTGCTTGCGGTGTTTCGGCTCCAGGCAAGTGGTGATCTGTTATTAATAACTTCAGACCTTTATCTTTCGCATGTTGAGCGCCTGCGAGACTGGAAATGCCATTGTCGACCGTCATCAGTAATTGTGCCCCTTTTGCAATAGCCAAATCGACTATCTCCGGGCTTAATCCGTAACCATAATCAAAACGATTGGGAATAAGATAATCAATATTGGTGAAACCTAACCCGCGTAAAGCCAAAATACTCAGTGCAGTACTGGTCGCGCCATCTGCGTCAAAATCGCCTACGACTATTATTTTTTGAGAAGATAACAATGCCTGATATAAAAGCTCACAGGCCGCTGTGATCCCTTTCAATTGTTGCGCATGGAGCAGACTTTGCGTGCTGTTATCTAATTCAGTTACGCAGCTTATACCGCGATTGATATACAGCTGGGTTAATAAAGGGGAGCAGGATAAGTTGATCGAAGCCGAATCTAAAAGGGTTCGGTTTTTGACTTGAACTCTAGGCATAATAGCTACCAAATGCTTTTGTAATAAGAATATGCACCCAAATGATTTGGGTGTAGGGCTTTTATTGAGATTTCAATAAACCGCAGAATGCTAAAAGTGCAGTGCAGTTTATTGAGTAAACTTGACTAAAAATCAAAGGGTTATTTTTTCTCTAACAGTTGCAGTAAACGCGCGGCGGGCAGGTAACCGGGAGCAAGACTACCATCTTCTAAAATCAAAGCCGGTGTGCCGTTTACCCCCAGCAAGCGGCCAAGCTGATATTGTTCCTTTACGGTGTTTTCACAGGTTTCAAAAGGGATCTCGCGGCGTTTTTTAGCCGTATTCATCGCCTCTTTGGGATCAGGAGAGCACCATATTGATACCATAGTATGGTAGGTTGATGAATCAATGCCCGCACGCGGAAAGGCTAAATAGCGAATAGTAATGCCCAATTTATTATAATCTTTCATTTCTGAATGTAATTTCTGGCAGTAACTACAGGTCGGATCGGTAAACACAGTGACAACGTGTTTCTCATCCTGCGCTTTAAAAATAATCATGTCTTTTTCAAAGGCGGCTATTTTGTCAATATTTTCAACCACCTTTTGCCGGCTTAATTGTGCTTTTTTCTGTTCAGTAACATTGACCATCTGATTGTCTATATCGTAAATATTGCCATACAATAAATGTCTTGTATCTTCACTAATATAATAAATATCATCATCGGAGATCACTTCATATAACCCTGCTACTGCTGATTTGTTAATCGCAATAACCGGGATTTTAAGGCTGTTCATTTTAATCGTTATTTGCTCAACCACAGAGGGGGATTCAGTCGTCGCTCCAAGGGCTGCAAAACTGCTCAATAAAAAAACACCAATAACCCCTGCTTTTGAAAAAATAGTCGCCATAAAAACCTCATATTGTTGTTGGAATACAGAGAGTCTGCTTAAGGGGTAATTATGCCTAGTAAGCACTGCTTTGTGAATTTTTTAATTTACCATCAATCTTGTTGTTGCCATATAGTGCACTGTGCGACTGCTTTATGCCCTTGGATGATGCTCCTGATGAAGATCTTTAAGCCTGTCCTGGGCAATATGGGTATATATTTGTGTGGTAGAAAGATCGCTATGTCCCAACAGCATCTGCACCACACGCAGATCTGCACCATAATTTAATAAGTGCGTCGCAAAGGCATGACGCAGTACATGAGGCGATAATGCCTCTTTATCTATGCCGCATAATTGCGCATAAAATTTAATGCGATGCCAAAATGTTTGCCTCACCATCACAGAGCCGCGGCGACTTGGAAATAACACATCGCTGCTCTGACCTTTTAAGAGATCCGGGCGGGCTTCCTCTATATAACGCTCCACCCAATAGATGGCCTCTTCGCCTAAGGGGACCAAACGTGTTTTACTCCCCTTCCCGGTGACGCGCACAACGCCTTGTTTTAAATTGATTTCTTCCATCGACAGCCCGACTAACTCTGAAACACGTAAACCCGTTGCATAGAGGAGCTCCAGCATGGCTTTATCTCGAAATTGAACACTATCCGATAAGTCCGGTGAGGCTAATAATCCGTCAACTTCGGATTCTGACAGTGACTTAGGTAAGGGTTTGATTATTTTAGGACTTTCCAGTTTGGCACTGGGATCGTCCTCGCGCATTTTTTCCCGGCATAAATATTGATAATAA
>DATBNI010000612.1:0-1898 GCA_036554425.1 Psychromonas sp. | reverse complement strand
CCTGTTGACTAACGTCAGCAGGGATTTTTTCGTTTAAGCGCTTGACCTGTCATTCCGCACCTGAATAACTATTAAAATCCATCTTTAATTCGTGATCTGTATTTCAAAATTTTTATATTTTTAAGAAAAACAAAAAAAACTATTGACCCCGATCTCTCTTTTTGATCTATTACTCTCTTTTGTGAGAGATAAATCATGACCTACCCGTTTACTAAGTCACTTGAGCACCACGGATTAGTGGCTGGATTTTGCAAAGAAATCAATCTCGCCAATATTATCGATCAAGCTCTTGGCACGTCTGAATACCGCCAAGTGAGCTTTGGACATCTTTTTGTCGCTATGCTCATCAATGGGTTAGGATTTACCGGTCGAACACTGCATATGTACAGTGAATACTTTTCGGATAAACCATTAGATCGCCTTATTGCACCCGGTATTAAAGCTGAGCATATCAATGATGATGCGCTAGGTCGTTGCCTTGATGCGCTTTATCAGTATGGCGTTTCACCACTCTACCAAGATATTGGCGAGGCCGTTGTTAAGTACTTAGATCTGCCGTGCCAGTCAGTACATCTCGACTCAACAAGCTTTCATTATGACGGTGTTGAAAAACTATCTAATGAAGATGATGATCTTCACCCTATTCAGATAACCAAAGGCTATTCCCGAGATCACCGTCCCGATTTAAACCAAGTTGTCCTCAATCTTATTTGTGAAAACCAGTCCGGAATACCTGTCTATATGAAGCCTGCGAGTGGCAATATTAATGATATGGAAGGATTTAAAGAGATTGTTAAATCCCACATAAAAAGTTTAAAAGCCGCACAGTCTTGCCGTTACTTAGTGGCCGATGCCGCCTTATACGTCAAAGAAACGATTGTCGAACTGAGTGAATTGAAGCAACTCTTTATCACACGCGTACCGCAGAAATTAAGTGAAGCTAAAACGCTTATCAATCAAGCTCAAGAGCTTGATTTTACGGAGATTGGCAATGGCTACTCAGGTGCTTGGCACCAATCAAACTATGGAGATGTGGCGCAAAAATGGCTTTTAGTACACAGCGAGCAAGCAAGGAAACGGGAAACGCACAGCTTAGCAAAACGTATGCTGAAAAAAGCAGATGCGGAGCGTAAAACATTTAAAAAACTCTCTCAGCAACGCTTTGCCTGTCAGCATGATGCGCAGCAAGCGACTGAATTATGGCGAAAAAAGCAGGTTTACAGTGATGTTATTGCCGAGATAAAAGAAATACCGATATACGCTAAGCAAGGTCAACCAAAAAAGGGGCAGGCACCTGAGCGAATCGAATACCAAATCACCGGAATTTTATTCACTCCACTTGGTAGAAGAGCTAATGCAATCAAGCAGTTAGGTTTTTTTATTATTGCGACTAATGATCTCGACGACTGTATGACAATGGATAAAATACTCAGTACTTATAAAGCGCAACAATCCGTTGAAAAAGGTTTTCGTTTTTTAAAAAGCCCTGACTTTTTAACAAGCTCAATCTTCATAAAAAAACCAGAGCGGATAGAAGCCTTGTTAATGGTGATGACGTCTTGTTTGATGGTATATGCATCATTAGAGCATCAGATACGTAAAAAACTAAAAGAAAAAATGCTCTACTTCCCCGATCAAAAGAAAAAGCCCTCTCAAAATCCAACAGCTCGCTGGGTGTTTCAATGCTTCCAAGGCGTCTCAATTATTTATCTAGAGGATCAATCCCCTATGGTCGTTAATTGGAAAGAACGACAGCAGGTTATTATTGACTGTTTGGGTGAAAAATACAGGCAAATTTATTCTTAAAACAGGTGCGGAATATCGGTTTAATAATAAAAAGTCAAAATTCACATTTAAAAATAAATGCGTATTAAATAAATAAGCGCTTATGGATCCAT
>DATBNI010000606.1:0-17863 GCA_036554425.1 Psychromonas sp. | reverse complement strand
TGATCATTGCTCTTGTCTGGCAGCTTGAAATATTAAAACTAATCACACTTTCCTGCACTTAGCTTATCGATAGATAAAAGCATCAATAACAGTAGCTTGCCACTGATGCTTTAATTTTCACTTCAAGGGTGTTAACAACGGCTTAATAACACTGCTTAAGCTGGCAAAAACCACTAACAGGGCTAAAAGCGGCAAGGTAAACCACATTAAAAGATGTAAGCTCGGCTCCAGCTTAAAACCCCATTTTAGCAAACTAAACACGATCGACTCAGCCCCTGCGACAGCCACTAAACCTGCGGCAATGGCCATCACCCCGTATTCACTCCACAGGGTTTGACTGATTCTTTTTTTGCTCGCGCCTAAGGTTCTATATAGTGTGATTTCACGTTGGCGCTGATTTAAGCTTAAACGTAATAAGGTGAAAATCAGTAATACCCCACTGAGCACGCCGACGCCCGCGAGCACAGTTAATGACCAGGTGATTTGCCCTAAAATAGTTTGAATTTTGCCGCCCATAGTGCGCAGATCTAATAAACTGACCGTTGGATAATCACGTCCAAGCTGATTCAGGAAGGAAATTTGCTGATCGTTAATACGAAAACTGACTAGCCAGGTAGCAGGTAGCCCCTTAACCACGTCGGGGGTGAAAATAAGGTAAAAATTTGGCTTCATACTTTGCCATTCCACTTCTCGAACTGAATTGACCGGCACGCTGAAGGGTTGGCCATTAATGACAAATCCCAATTCGTCTCCAATCTTAATGCCTAACTCTGCCGCTAAACTCTGCTCGATAGAGACCCCTTGCTGCGTTGTCCATTGTCCTGCAACCACCGGATTATAATCGGGTAACTCGGTGGCCCAGGTAAAGTTTAATTCCCTGTGTAAGGCGTTAATATAGTCATTGCCGTTATCTGCATATTGTTTTGCATCTTGGCCGTTAATTTTTGTCAGGCGGCCGCGAATAATAGGATAAGCCGAAGATCTTTGGATTTTATTATCATCTAATTTTTTTAAGTATGCTCGTTGCTCGGTTGGCGCAATATTAATGGCAAAGACATTCGGCGCGTCAGGCGGTAAGGTATTCTGCCAATCGCCTAATAAATCCGTTCTTACCAGCCAGATCACCGCCACCAGCATTAAGGATCCCGACAATGCGGCAAGCTGCATCAGACTGCTTTTTACCGAGCGTTTAATGCGGCTTAAGGCAAGGGACATTGCCGGCCCCCACTTTGCTTTACTGAGAAGATGCAATAAAACATAACTCACACTGGCAAGCACCACAAAGAGCACAATTAATCCGCCAAAAACCATCCACACTAAAGTATTAGCGCCATAGATCAGTAAAAATGCAATAGCGGGCACAGCGATTAACCACAATCCCTTTTTAGAGGGTTTTACAGCCTGAGCCTGTAACACAGCTATGGCCGATGTATCTAATAACCTTATTAGCGGTATGCCCAACGCGGGCAAACCAATCAGCAAGGCAACCGCACTGCCAAAAACAAAGGGCTGCCAGCCATAGCCGGGCAATTGATCCGGTAAAATACCCGCCAAAGGTAAACGCAGCAGCACTTCCAGCCCCAGACCAATCAGCGAGCCTAAAATAATACCCGCGGCAAACATCAAACCAACCTGGCTTAATAACCACTGACGCAACCAGCGTTTACCGGCCCCCATACTTTTTAGCATAGCGACCGTATTGGTCCGGCTAGCGGCATAATGCTGGCAAGTCAGTACCAGAGTTACCGCCGCCATTAATATCACCATTAAAATGGTCAGTGACAGGTATTGTTTGGCTTTGATGATTAAATCTGCCGTTCGCCCCTGATTCTCTTCACTTATCCAGCGTTCACCCGCTTGTAACGGGTAACTTTTCTGAAGCTGCTTAAGCGCACTGTTACTGCCCTTAAAAAAAGTCCGGTATTGTACTCTACTGCCCAATTGTAGCGCGCCGGTTTTACCCAGATCCGCTTGATGAATAAGTACACTGGGCATGGTTCTAAAGGGGTTATAAGCGAGCTCTGGCTCCGACGCTATTTTCCCGGAAACCTTTAACTCCAAATCACCAATATCAAGCTGGTCACCAATTTTCACCCCTAATAAAGAAAACAAACGTTCAGCAAGCCATAACTCGCCGGGCTGCAAGGCTCCTTTAGGGGCGGCATCGGAGCCGATTAAAATCAGTTCACCACGCAGCGGATAATTGCTCTGCACCGCTTTAACGCTTACTAACTGCATACTGCTGGCGCTAAATGCCATGGTTTGAAAACGGATTTGATCTGAGATGGTTAAACCGAGCTGCTCGGCCTTAGTTAATATTAATTCAGGTGTCGGGTTCGCCGAAGAGAAAACCAGATCGGCTGCGATCATCGAACGGCCATGATCTGTCATCACTTTTTCAACGCGAATGGCTAATGCCGACAGCGCAACCACACAGGCAACTATCAAAGTAAGTGCGGCCATTACCGGCCAAAGCTGCCCTTGCCAGATCTCACGCCAACTCCAACGTATCACCATCTTGCGCCCTGAAGCCATTTTATGCTTGTTCATCAGACCTCCTGCAGCTCGCCTGCGTGAATAGACAGAGTGCGATCGCATCGTTTAGCTAAATTGGCATCATGGGTGATTAATACCAAAGTAGTGCCATTATCACGATTCATTTTAAATAAAAGTTCAATAATATTTTCCGCCGTGTGCTCATCTAAATTACCGGTCGGCTCATCGGCAAAGAGGATTTTTGGCTGGGTCATAAATGCCCTTGCTAATGCCACCCGCTGCTGCTCGCCACCGGATAACTGTGCAGGCAGATGGGTTTCACGTCCGGTCAATCCAACGGACGCGAGTAACTGCTTAGCTTTCTCTATGTCCTCCCCTTCCCCGCGTAAGATAGCCGGTAAGGTCACATTTTCTACTGCGCTTAATGATGGAATTAACAAAAAACTCTGGAAAACAAAGCCTATCGATTCACTGCGAATTTGAGCTCGCTGCTCATCATTCAATTGTGATAAAGGCCGGCCAAGTAATTCAATCTCACCTGAGCTGACAGTATCTAATCCCGCCAGCAAAGCCATTAAAGTTGATTTACCCGCACCGGAAGTACCCACAATGGCGACTGTTTCACCCGCGAATACTTCAAATGTGATATCTTTGAGAATAGATAATTCTGTTTCATTGGAAATAACGGATTTACTCACTGATATTGCTTTTATGATGGATAATGACATGACAAAAATATTTTCCTTTTATTTTGCGCTGCTCTTTTGTACGGCAGCCAACGGTCAAACACTGCTTATTCTGGGTGACAGTTTAAGTGCCGGTTACAATATGTCTATCGAGCAGAGTTGGCCTTCTTTATTAAGTGCAGAACTGCAGACACTGGATAAATCAACCACTGTCATTAATGCGAGTATTTCCGGCGATACAACCAACAACGCCTTAGCCCGTTTGCCGGGATTACTGTCCCTACATAAACCCACATCCGTATTCATTGAACTGGGTGCAAATGATGGCTTGCGCGGTTTCCCGCCCGCATTAGTGATGGCCAATATTGAGCAGATGATTAACTTGATTAAGGCTCAAAATAGCGATCCCATATTGATGCAAATCCAAGTTCCGCCTAACTATGGTAAACGTTACAGTCAGGCATTTAGTTCACTTTATCCGCAATTAAGTGAAAAATACAGTACTCCATTAATCCCTTTTTTTCTGGAGGAGCTGATACTCAAGCCGCAGTGGATGATGAGCGACGGCCTGCACCCAACGGCAGAAGCTCAACCCTGGATAGCGCAATATATGGCTGAACAATTGGCGCCTTATCTGTAACAGCAAAGAGTAAAGATAGCAGGAAAGTCACAAAACACGTTAAACAAAAGAAACACGCAGATAACGGGGCTTAACTGCTATTTTTTCAGACTGGCAAGACCACAATCCGACCGCCATTTTAAGCTCTCCATCCAGCAGAATGAAGGGGACTAAATCCCGTAACCAGGGAGCAACATGGTATTCATGCAGGAGTTTTTTGATACTGCGGGAGCCCGTTCTTCCCAGGGGTTGGCAGGTTAAATTGGCGGGTAGCTGGCAGCGGAAACATATTTCAACTTTTGCATTATCCCCCAAATTGAGTAAGTTTTGTGCTGCCTTACTGTCTTTCTCAACACTAAAGGACAATTCAACTAATCCATCCAGTAAGACTATTTTGTCCTGCCCCTGCCACTCTATCTGGTGATTAATGCTGGTTGCTAGCTTATTATCATTGACCAGATAAAGGTGCTTGCGGTAGCGCCGGACTGAGCTGCCTTTAAACTGCATAACAGGTTGGGCGTCATTATTGGCTAAGGCGACATCTGTCCAGATTGTCTGTAATTGTTTTGCCGAGGGGTAGTCCAAGTTGTTTTTCTTAAACCAAAAGCGTAATAAATTATTACGCCGGCCATTGCTGAGCGCCGCCAAGTCTTCAATAGGTAATACAGGTTGATTGAGCGAAAACTCAACGAGCAGATTAAAGTCTGCCGAGGCAATTTCATCTAGAAGCAGCTGCTGCTCCTGACAAATATTAGCGCTGCGCGCAACGGCTTTGCTCACGCCCGGCCAGCGTTTTTTTAATAATGGCGTTATCGCATGGCGAATAAAATTACGGTCAAAAGCCTGGTCCTGATTACTTTCATCTTCTATCCAATCTAACTGAAAAAGCTGTGCGTAGGCCGCTAACTGATCCCGCGAAAAATTTAATAAAGGCCGAATTAAATAACCTTTGTGCAGTTTTTGTCTTTTCTGAATACCTTGTAAGCCGGTGCTGCCCGAACCCCGTTTTAAAGCAAGCAGAACAGTTTCCAGTTGATCATCCTGATGATGGGCGGTAATTAAATAGCTGTTCTCCGTTAGGCTGCCGGTTAAACAGGCATAACGTTTTTCCCTTGCCAGGGCTTCCAGACTGGTGCGATTTTTTTTCTCCAGGATAACCTTAGAGCAGCAAAATTCAACCGCTAATGAAGTACATAGATTCTGGCAAAACAGCTGCCAATCTGCCGCATTATCGCTTAACCCATGGTTTATATGGTGGGCACAAAGAGCATATCTTTTATCCAAATCACGCAATCGTGAAAACAGATGCAATAGCACCACTGAATCCAATCCCCCGCTAAGTGCGATATGGAAATGTTGATCAAAGCTTATTTGCGGGGCAAGGATTAAGTTTAATTGCGCCTGAAATGCCTTCAATAAATCAGCTTTATTCACTTTTGATCCTCTTAGTTAACATGATCAAAATGCAAAGTGACATTTTCAGGTCCAAGCAGTCTGGATAATGAAAATAAAAGATCATCACTCGGGGTGACCGACCATTGCCTTGCTAATACCAGCTCGGTTTGGGCCAGGGGATTAGTATATTCAATATACACCGGGCATAATCCCCCTTTGGCAGGGAGTAATGCCTCCTTTAACAGCCCTTGAAAATCAGCATCAATATTATCGCTATTGACCTTTAAACGCAGTTTTGAAGCAAAACGCTCGCGCGCCTGATCAATACTCATCACTTCACGGGCGTTCATTTTTAACCCCCCGTTAAAATAATCTTCACTGACCTGCCCCTGCAGGACCAGCACATTATCTGCGATCAGGAGATCTTCATACTGATCCAGCAGATCGGCAAAAACGGTAATATCCATACGCGCACTTTTATCATCTAAAGTAATGATGCCCATACGTTTACCCGCTTTAGTCACCATAATGCGCATGCTTAGAATCAGCCCCGCAACACGGCTGTTTTGACCGCGGCGGTTAGCGACTAAGGTACTTAATTTCAGACAATGAAAAGCACGCAGCTCTTTTTCATATTGATTAATCGGGTGTCCGGTCAGGTATAACCCCAGAGTTTCCTTTTCACCCGCTAACCATTGTTTCTCAGGCCATTTATCTACTGAAGAAAATTTGCCCGCAATCTCGTCACTGTCCGTGGTTAAGACACCAAACAGATCACTTTGCCCAAAGGATTCCGCTTTTTTATGCTGTACAGCAGACTGCAGAGCATTCGGCAGCGTTTCCATCAAAGCGGCCCGGTGCGGACCGAGTTTATCGAGTGCACCCGCTAGAATGAGTTTTTGTAAAATACGTTTATTGCAGCGTTTAAGATCAATTCTGTTACAAAAATCAAATAAATCAATAAATTTACCGCCCGCTGCCCGCGCTTCGATAATAGCATCAACCGGCCCTTCACCAACGCCTTTAACAGCGCCGATACCATAGACAATACGCAGATCCGGATCGACATTAAACTTGAATAAACCTTCATTGACATCCGGGGGACCTAGCTCGAGTCCCATGCTCTGACATTCCGCCACCAGGGTAACGATTTTTTCGGTGTTATCCATATCCGCCGACATCACTGCGGCCATAAAATAGGAAGGGTAGAAGGTTTTCATCCACAGGGTCTGATAGGAAACCAGGGCATAGGCCGCAGAATGCGATTTATTAAATCCATAACCCGCAAATTTTTCAACTAAATCAAAGATCTTCATAGCGAGTTCGCCATCAATCCCATTATCAATTGCACCCTGCTCAAAGGTTTCACGTTGTTTGGCCATCTCTTCGGGTTTTTTCTTACCCATAGCGCGGCGCAGCATGTCCGCCCCGCCAAGGGTGTAACCCGATAACACCTGGGCAATCTGCATGACCTGTTCCTGGTAGAGAATAATGCCGTAGGTCGGGGATAAAATCTCTTCTAAGGATGCATGCTGCCATTTTTCATCGGGGTAAGAAACCGCCTCCCGGCCATGCTTACGTTCAATAAAGTTATCTACCATGCCCGATTGCAAGGGTCCCGGACGAAACAGTGCCACTAAGGCTATCATGTCCTCGAAACAGTCGGGCTGCAAACGGCGGATCAGATCCTTCATACCGCGCGACTCTAACTGAAATACTGCAGTAGTTTCATAACGTTTTAATAATTCAAAACAAGCGGGTTCCGTCAGGCTGATTTTTTCAATGAAGATAGGCTCTTCACCACGCGCATCTTTATGGGCATTGGCCATATCCAGCGCCCACTGCACTATTGTCAGGGTACGTAACCCCAGAAAGTCGAATTTTACTAAACCTGCGGTTTCAACATCATTTTTATCAAATTGGGTCACCGGGTTATTACCCAGCTCGTCGCAGTATAAAGGCGCAAAATCGGTAATAGTGGTTGGCGAAATAACCACACCGCCGGCATGTTTACCGGCATTACGAATGGTCCCCTCTAAGGTGCGGCACATGTCTATTAATGCGCGCACCTCTTCACTGCCGTCATAACGTTCCTGTAAACGCGGCTCTTCAGCGAAGGCCTTGCTTAAGGTCATACCCGGCGTGGGAGGAATAAGCTTGGAAATGCCATCAACGAAACCATAGGGATGCCCTAATACGCGCCCGACATCGCGTATTACCGCTTTCGACGCCATAGTACCAAAGGTGATGATCTGCGATACAGCGTCTCGTCCGTACAATTCAGCGACGTGATCTATCACTTCATCACGCCTGTCCATACAGAAATCGATATCAAAATCGGGCATGGAAACACGCTCCGGATTCAAGAATCGTTCGAACAGTAATTCCAGCTCGAGGGGATCAAGGTCAGTTATTTTCAGCGCATAAGCCACTAACGAACCCGCACCGGAGCCCCGTCCGGGTCCGACAGGAATCTTGTTATCCTTGCTCCACTGAATAAATTCCATAACGATTAAAAAGTATCCGGGAAATCCCATGGTATTAATCACGTCTAATTCAATTTGTAAACGTTGATCATAGGGGGCGCGGATATCGGCAAAGTCAGGCGCGTTTTTATCAAACAAAAGTGCTAAACGGTCTTCTAAACCTTTCCGCGAAGCAGCACAAAAAAAGTCATTGATGGACATATCCCCGGTGGGGAAATCCGGTAAAAAATATTCCCCCAAGCGCAGAGTCACATTACAGCGTTTCGCAATTTCAACACTGTTTTCAAGCGCCTCGGGGATGTCTGCAAAAAGTTCACACATCTCTTCCTGGCTGCGAAGATATTGCTCTTCACTGTATTGTTTAGGACGGCGATTATCACCTAATGTATACCCCTGATTAATACACACCCGGATTTCATGAGCATCATAAAGCGCTTTATCGGCAAACACGACTTCATTGGTTGCAACAACGGGCAGCTGGTATTTTTCGGCCCAATCCAGGGCGTAATGCAGATAGGTTTCTTCATTAAGGCGGTTAGTACGTATTAATTCGATGTAATAACGCTGGGCAAAGTATTGCTGATAAAATTGGGTGATTTCAACCGCCAGCTCGTGGTTGCCTTTTAATAAGACTTTACCCAGATCGCCATCTTTAGCGCCGGAAAGTAAAATAACGCCCTGGTTATGCTCAGCCAGCCAGGCTTGATCAATCACGGCTCGCCCTGCGACATGGCCCCGTAAATAAGCTTTAGAGATTAATTCGGTCAGATTTTTATAACCTTGATTATCCATTGCCAGCGCCGTAATACGAAACTGCTCTCCTTCAAGCTGATCACTTTTCACCCAAAAATCAGCACCCACAATCGGCTTGACACCTGCGCTATGAGCGGCGCCGTAAAATTTAACCAAACCGCAAAAATTAGTCTGGTCGGTGATCGCCAGTGCAGGCATATTCAACGCGGCCGCTTTAGCTACCAGGGGTTTTATTTTAGTGACACCGTCGACCATAGAATAATCACTGTGCACTCTTAAGTGAATAAACTTTGGCTGTTTGGCTGAAATACTCGTGCTTTGCTCTGCTGACATACAATCTCTATTTTATAACTTTACTATTATCAGGTAACAGATCAGCCAGTGTTCCACTGATTAGCTGTTTACTGCTTGAAAATTTACTATTATACCAAACCCAGCACCTTTTTAACGGGTTTAAAACTTTTACGATATTCAGGCGTGACACCGTGTTTTTCAATGGCTGCAAAATGCGCTTTGGTAGGATAACCTTTATGCTTGGCAAATCCATATTGCGGATATTGTTTATCTAATGCGCGCATTTCCCTATCCCGGGTGACTTTAGCAATAATAGATGCGGCACTTATTTCGGCAACACGAGTATCCCCCTTCACCACACTTTCGCAGGGCATGGACAATTGCGGACAACGGTTGCCGTCGATAAAGACAAACTCAGGCTGAATGCTTAGATTCTCAACCGCACGCTGCATCGCCAGCATAGTCGCATGTAAAATATTAAGCTCATCTATTTCCAAAGGTGAGGCTCGGCCCACGGCAACACACAGAGCTTTTTCCTGAATTTCATCAAACAGCAGCGCCAGTTTCTTCTCACTGAGTTTTTTAGAGTCGGCTAAACCCGATATGGGATTATTGGCATCGAGAATAACACAGGCGGTAACCACGTCTCCGACTAAGGGACCGCGCCCGACCTCATCAACACCGCCAATCAGGGTAAAATCCGGGTAAATAACGGCTGAAAAATCAATTTTTAATTTACTCATTTATACTCTATTGGGTCTGTTTATTTATTACATCAACCACAGCCTGGGCTGCTTGCCGGTCAGCATCACAACGAATCAACTTGTGCAAACGGATAAAAGTATCGATCATCTCATGGTTGTCTCCGCCTAATAATATTTCTAATTCTGCGACGATATTTTCCACCGTACAATCATACTGACTGAGCTCTTTTACGATTTCTTTATCGGCAATTAAATTAGGCAGTGATGTATATTTAACCTTAACTAAAGATTTAGCAATAACATAAGTGAGCAGATTCACTTTATAGGCAACCACCATAGGCACTTTAGCGAGCATTGCCTCTAATGCTGCCGTGCCCGAGGCAAGCAGGACAACATCAGCGGACTGTAATACAGCGCTGGCCTGCCCGTCAAAAATCTGCAGGGGTAAATCCGGTGCATATTGCTGTTGCAGTTCTAAAAGCTGTTTTTTACGCGCCGCATTGACCATAGGGACAATAAATTTGTAGTCCGGGTATTTCCTGCTGATTAAGGCCGCCGACTGTAAAAAGATGGGTCCTAAGATGTCAACTTCGGCTTGTCGGCTACCGGGTAAAATAGCCAGTAATTTAGCCTCGGCCAAAAGGCCTAAACGCTGCCGGGCTTGTCGCTTTTCAGGCTGTAGCGGTAATTGATCCGCAAGCGTGTGGCCGACAAACCGGCAAGGCACATCAAACTTGTCATAGAAGGCTTTTTCAAAGGGTAAAAATGCTAAGACCAGATCCGTGGCTTTGGCAATTTTATGAATGCGCCACTGCTTCCAGGCCCACACAGAAGGACTCACATAATGAATGGTTTTGATTTTATGTTGTTTTAATTTAAGCTCAACCGTGAGGTTAAAATCCGGCGCATCAATGCCGATAAAAATATCCGGCGGATTAGCGATAAAATGCTGGATAACAGCCTTACGGATACGCAAAATACTGCTCAATTTACCCAGTACTTCGACAAATCCCATCACCGACAAAGCCTCCAGCGGGTACAAAGCAGTGCAGCCTTGAGCAATCATTTTAGGCCCGGCTATCCCTTCGAAAACAGCATCGGGGTAATGTATTTTTAATGCTTTAATTAAACCTTCACCCAGGATGTCACCGGAAGCTTCACCGGCAATTAAAGCGATTCTTAATGGTTTATTCATATCTTAATTCGCTCTTAAAAAAAAAGGCTCTAATGAGCCTATTTTAAATATAAAACTACAGCACAAAATGCTTAACGGACGATGCCGCGACTTTCTTCACAGATAAAATCGTATAAAACCTGTAATTCCGGGCAACCTTCTAATTTTTCTGAAATTTTAAGTTTTGCCTGCTCAAGGGTATTACCTTCGCGGCAAAGTATTTTATAGGCGCGTTTTATTTCCATAATAGCTTTGCTGTCAAAACCACGACGTTTTAAACCTACCGAGTTAATACCCTGCGCTTCCACATAATTTCCGGTCGCCATAAAATACGGCGGAATGTCTTTGTTGACCGCAGAGCAGCCGCCAATCATAGCGAACTCTCCCACACGGGTAAATTGATGCAGAGCAGAAAGACCGCCTATAATCACATTATTAGCCAGCTTAGTATGACCGGCTAAGGTGGCATTATTTGATAAAATGATGTTATCACCCAGTACACAATCATGCGCTATATGCACATAAGCCATCAGTAAATTATTGTTACCGATGCGCGTGGTACCGTTATCCTGCGCTGTCCCGCGGTGTACAGTACAACTTTCACGGAAAACATTATGGTCGCCAATCTCCAGAAAAGTTTCTTCACCGTTATATTTTAGATCCTGGCAATCTTCTCCGATAGAAGCAAACTGGTAAATTTTATTGCCTTTACCCATTTTAGTCGGACCTTTGATGACAACATGCGGCGCAATCCAACAGTTATCACCAATTTCAACGCGATCACCAATAATGCTATAAGGTCCAATTTCGACATCCTTGCCGATAATGGCATTTTCATGCACAATAGCTGTCGGATGGATATTTGCTGTTTTGTTAGTCATTAAATCTCCCTTCTTGCACACATGATCATCGCTTCACAGGCAACTACGCCATCCACTTTTGCGACACACTCAAATTTACCCATGCCACGGCGATCCTTAAGATAGATGACTTCAAGATCTAATACGTCACCCGGTACAACCGGCTTTCTAAAACGGACTTTATCCATTGAAGCCAGAAAATACAGTTCATTTTCAGCGGGTTTACCGTAAGTGGCAAAGGCGAGGACACCGGTTGCCTGGGCCAATGATTCCAGGATCATAACACCGGGATAAATGGGTGTTCCCGGAAAGTGCCCGGTAAATTGGGGCTCATTAAAAGAAATATTTTTAATACCATGAAGTCTTTTTCCCGGTACATAATCAAGCACGCGATCGATCAGTAAAAATGGGTAACGATGCGGTAAAAGATCCATGATCTCTTTGATGTCTAGTGAATTTAATTCGTTGGTCACGATTATTCCTTAATTTTTATCTTTTAGTTGTTTTTCAAGTGCTTTCACACGTTTAAATAGATCATCAATCTTTAATGTATAAGCTGTTGTTTTACGCCATGCTTTATTTTTTTGTGCCGGCACACCGGATGAATAAATACCCGGCTCGGTAATGCTGCGCATGACCATGCTATCCCCCGTCACAATGACGTTATCTGCAATTGTGATGTGGCCGTTCATTGCCACAGAGCCGCCTATAATACAATGCGAGCCGATCTTGGTACTGCCCGCTATATTTGAACCACCTGCTACTGCAGTGTGTGCGCCAATTGAGACGTTATGGGCAATTTGACATTGATTGTCAATTTTTGCCCCATCGGCAATAATAGTATCGGAGAGTGCGCCACGATCTATAGTTGTAGAGGCGCCAATTTCAACATCATCACCGATGATAACTTTCCCCAGTTGCGGAATTTTAATCCAGGTCCCCTGGTAGGGTGCATTGCCAAAACCATCCGCCCCGATAACAGTATTGGCGTGAATAATGCAGCGCTTGCCTAACTCCGTTTGGTGGTAAATAGTGGCATTCGGGTAGATTCTGGTTTTTTCACCCAAGCTGCTGTACTGCCCAACCACAACATTGTCCATAATTTGACAATTATCAGCAATCACCACTCCCTCTTCAATAACTACATTATTGCCAATAGTCACGTTATGACCTATTGTTGCGCTGTTATGAATCAGCGCAGAGGCAGCAATAGCAGATTTCGGATTTGGCGTTGTATCAAAAATCCTGGCTAATAATGCATAACCCAGATAGGGGGTCTCCATAAACAGCGCATTACCTTGATAACCTTCTTTAAAAGAGTTCGGTAATACAATCGCACTGGCGTTACATTCAGCTAATCTGGATAATAAGTTTTTATCCGAGACGAAAGTAATATCACCCTGCCCTGCTTTTTCAAAGGTTGCCAGGCGGTGTATTTGCAGATTAGCATCCCCTACCAGTTGCGCATTAAGTTGTTTTGCTAATTGCTCTAAATTGTATCCCATACTTGATAACCTACTTTTTGCTGATTTCTTTAATTACGCGCTCTGATATATCAAGTGTTGCTTTAGAAAAAACAATTTGTTCGCCATTAAGAATAATATCGTAACCGTCTTTCTCTGCGATGGTATTGATAACCTCACGCAGTACCTCTAATACTTTTTGTTGCTCTTCACCTTGACGACGACGATTATCCTCTTCAAATGCTTTACGTTTTAACTTGTACTCAGAGACCTTAACCTCAACCTGACGTTTCATATCGGTCACTTTATCTTTGCCTAATAATTCGGCATCACGCTGAAGGGTTTTTTCTAATTTCTTAATTTGACCTTCTAATGCCTGCAGAGCTTGATAACGGCTCTTGAACTCTTTTTCTAGTTTTTTAATGATCTTTTCACGTTGCGGAGATTCCTGCATAATTTTTGACGGATATACTACGGCAATTTTTTGTGCAGCCTGTGCTGCGTTTGTATAGGGAACGGCAACCAGTGCCACTGCTAATGTAACTACTTTAAAAAAACCTTTCATATTTTAACTCCTGATAATTGAAAAATTGTTGAAAAAATCACGCCACTTAATGAGTGGAATTGGTAGAAATATATACTTAGAAAGTTTCCCCGATATTAAATGAGAATATTTCCGTTTTGTCTCCCGCATATTCTTTTAAAGGCCAGGCCAGGGTGAAAATTAACGGTCCCATTGGCGATACCCAAGTGATTTGCGTTCCTACTGAGACTCGAATCCTGCCTGGTTTAGAATAATCAGAAAAATAATCACAATTAGCTGTACAACCCAGCTGACTGTAATAAGCATAATCAAATTCAGTGTCCCATGCCTCGCCTGCATCAATAAATAAACTTGTTCGCGCCTGCCTTGTATAAGCTTCATCTAAGAAAGGAACAGGGAAAATCACTTCGCCACTCAGGGTATACTTAGCATTACCACCAAGCGCATTATCGGTTAATAGTATGTTGTCACCGCTGACAGACAGTGCACGAGGACCTACACTATTACTAGTGAAACCGCGCAGAGTCCGGTAGCCGCCAACATAATAATTTTCAAAGAAAGGTAAAATCTGATCATTATCTTCAATTTTTCCATAACCATTACCGTATCCCGCAGAGGCTCTCATTAAAGTCGTCCAATCCCCAGAATCGGTAATGCGCTGGTAATGACTAATATCAAAATTAAGTTTAAAATATTGTAAATCCGAGCCTGGAACAGTGACTTTACTCCACAAAGTATGCTTGGTACCCTGGGTCGCTAACTGCCCTTTATCTAAATTGTTTCTTGTCCAGTTGGCCGAGATGTCGAAATTTTGAAAGGTTGCTGAGTCATCGGACTCTACCTTAGAGCCATAAATATCCCAAAATTTATTTAATTGCTCATAAGACTCTAATCTTGAAATATTGTTATGCTCCCAACCGACACTAAAACCTAAACGGTTTGTTTCATTCACCGGAAAACCGGTATTTAAACGCACGCCATAAGTTGTATTGGTATAATCAACAATATTTGCATCACCGGCTTCAAATTTATCGTAAAAAATCCGACCACCGGCACTGACGCCATCTTTAGTCAGATAAGGCGTGGTGTAGTTCACATTTCCACTGAGACTATACTCATTGGTTTTTACTTCAAAGCCCACTTTATCACCAGAGCCTAAAAAGTTATTCTGCTGCACCCCTGCATTTAAACTCACCCCGGATTCGGTACCATAACCAATACCCGCATTAAATGAACCAGAAGCCTGCTCTTCGACCTTAAGATTTAAATCAACTAAATCATCACTGATCCTTTCGGTATTAATATCAACTTTAGAGAAAAACCCGAGTCGATTTAAACGTTTTTTGGATGTTTCAATGTTTTCACTTGATAACCAACCGCCTTCCATTTGGCGCATTTCTCGGCGTAGCACCACATCTTTTGTTGTTGTATTACCAGAGATATTGATGTGACGGACATAACCACGCGATCCGGGATCGACAGAAAAATTAATAACAACAGTGTTGGTCGTATCATTAACTTCAGGATAAGTCGTGATTTCCGGATAGGCATAACCTAAACGTCCAAAGTACTTGCGGATACTTTGTTCTGTGAAGGTAATATCGGAAGCCGCATAAGTATCTCCGCGCTGGAAAGGCACAAGTGAAGCAATTTCATCATCAAAACCGAGCAGATTACCGATAAATTTGACATCGGAAACCGTATATATTTTTCCTTCATTAATATTAACGGTAACGTAAACCCCTTTTTTATTGGGCGTTAATGCGACCTGCGACTCATCAATAACAAAACGGATATAACCACGGTCTAAATAATAACTTTTGAGAACTTCAAGATCACCCGCCAGTTTTTGTTTTTGGTAGCCGTCATCCGCAAAGAAGTCCCACCAACCGCCGGAATCACTTAAGGTAAGGCGTTTTAATAAATCTTGATCATTGAAGGCATTGTTGCCGACAATATTGATCTGCTCAATTTTTGCCGTGCGGCCTTCTTTAAATATAAATTTAACCGAGACCCTATTACGCGGCAATGAAGTCACCACAGTCTCAACTTTGGCACTGTACTTACCCACACTATGATAAAAATCTTCAAGACTTTTTTCAATACCCGAGAGGGTCGTACGATCCAGAGATTCTCCCACTTTCAGCGCCGATGATTTAAGCGAATCGAAGATTTGTTCTTCCGTGAGCTTTTTGTTACCGGCGAGTTCTACATTACTGATGGTGGGACGTTCTTTCACTTTGAAGATTAAAACATCACCTTGTCTGAATAACTCAATAGACTCAAAGTAACTACTGGCATAAAGCTGTTTTAGCGCTTTTCCTAATTCATAATCATCAACGGCATCACCTTCACGAATAGGCAAGCTAAGCAGCGCTGCACCTAACGTCACCCGCTGCAGACCTTCAAACTGTAAATCAGAAACAGTAAACTTTTCTGCAAATGAAAATCCAGAGATGCAACTACCGACTATTAATGCACCAGTAAGTAAAAATTTCTTAATCATTTTATTAGCTAATCCTGTACAACACTTATCGCGTGTTTTTTTGTACTTACTAAGCACATCATTTTTCAAGAAACTGCCGGCGTTACGCTTAAGTAAAACCTTAACAGCTATAATACGTAACCAAATATAAAAGATGCGGAGTTTATAAACTAATCACCGAAGTTTCAATACAATCATCAGTTAAACTAGGCTGCCGGACGTTACTGAGGCGCTATAACAAATCAAAATCATTCAGTATAGCAATCAGCATCAGGGTTATTAAAATAGCGCCGCCTATCTTAAAGCCTATCTCTTGAACCCTTTCTGAGACCGTTTTTCCCGTCACAACTTCGACAAAATAGTATAACAGATGACCCCCATCTAATATCGGCAGAGGAATGAGATTCATTAATCCCAAGTTGACACTAATTAACGCTAAAAATCCTAAAAAATATTCAATACCATAATTTGCGCTCATACCAGCGCCTTTAGCAATAGCAACGGGTCCACTGAGATTTTTAACTGAAATATCACCACTGACCAGTTTTATGATGGTATTAAAAGTTAGCTTAGTGAGCAGCCCTGTTTGTCCAATGGCGCGATCCAGTGCCGCGAATGGTCCAAACTGCAGCTTGACCCGGTATTCTTCCGGGTAAGCTTCCATGGCCGGAGAAACACCAATGTACCCTTGAACAAATTCAGATTCAAGCCTTCTGGCAGCAGGTGTCAGCGCAACTATTTGTGTTATTGTGCCTCTTTCAATTTCAAGTTGCAGTGTTTGCTTGGCATTTTGTTGGATCAGCTCGACAAATTGCTGCCAATTGTTTAATTTTTCACCATTGATGCTTAATAACTTATCACCTATCTGTAAGCCTGCCTCGTCAGCCGCCCCGCCAGCAACCAGCTGCCCAACCTCTAAGTAAATCGCCGGCGTATAGGGAATAAAGCCTAAGCTGCGAATAATGGACTCTGTTTTGGGATCAAATTGCCAATCCTGCAATGAGACAGTGAAATGCTTTGCAGGTTCACTTTCGAGTTTGCCATTGTTATCTTTTAATGGCTGAATAGTGATATTAAACTGATTTTCACCAATTTGATTAACCAGGGCTAAGTTCAATGCATCCCAGTCTTCAACCGTTTGATCGTTGATAGCAACCACTTGAAAGTGCTTTTCGCCTTGTAAAACACTCATCGGGCTATCGAACTGCGTCCTTTCAATAATAGGTTTAGCGCTGTTCACACCTATCATGTACATAAAAAAGAAGGCAATAATGGCTAATATAAAATTAGCGACAGGTCCCGCAGAAACAATTGCAATGCGCTGCCAAACGTTTTTTTTATCGAATGCAAACGCCTCATCCTCAGGACTTAATTTGTCAATCCGACCGTCGAGCATTTTAACATAACCACCCAGAGGGATGGCTGCAACAGCAAATTCAGTGCCTTTTTTATCAAACCATTTAAATATAACTTTACCAAAACCAATCGAAAAACGGTGAACTTTTACACCGCAAAGTCTTGCCACCCAAAAGTGTCCAAATTCATGAACAGCAACCAGAATGCTTAATGCGACGATAAACGCGCCTAAATTCCATAAACTACTCAGCATAAATAATCCTGTTTAATAATCTCACTTGGCTTAACCTCGCCTGTGTATCAATGTCTAACAAATGATCGACTGACTCAATAGCGGCACTTTCATGCTGCTTTAAAACGCGCCTAAATTCCATACACTATCAGCATAAATAATCCCGTTTAATAATCTCACTTGCGCTTAACCTCACCTGTGTATCAATGTCTAAAAAATGATCGACTGACTCAATAACGGCACTTTCATGCTGCTTTAAAACGCGCCTAAATTCCATACACTATCAGCATAAATAATCCCTTTTAATAATCTCACA